>JAKLQR010000388.1 GCA_022013235.1 Thermodesulfovibrionales bacterium
AAATGGTTCGAAGGGAAACAAATAACAAATTCTATGAAGTTATAAAACACTTTGATGAATTGACCTCAATACCATTAGTGCTGAATACATCGTTCAATGGTCCCGGAGAACCAATAGTTGAAACCATGAAAGATGCTATAGATACTTTTATTAAATTGGACATAAAGTATCTCGCTATCGGTGATTTTCTAATTGAAAAGCAGAACAACTTAGCAAATACGTATCATATGGTTCAAACATTTGAAGAAAGTTATACTTTAGATTTCAACTCCGATAATATCGAAAATATCCGATTACTCTTGCATAACAGATATCCTTTTATTGACCTAATGCCAAGGAATAGATTTCAATTATATTCTAAGTTTGTAGATTGGGTTAAAACAGGTAGAAAGACCACTACCATCAGATTCAAACGGAATGGCATCGATTATCCCTTGAGACGTAATATGCCATTGTCAGCCACTGAAACCTTTAAGCCAGCTGCAAAAGAGTGGTTGGTAGGTTCTATCGTTATAAATCAACTAACAATCAAGCAATTTAAACATCTTGATAGTGATGACGCCAGAAGAGATGGGTTTGACTCATTGCTTGATTTAAAAGCCGTGCTAAAGGAAATATATCATGATATAAACGAGGATGATTTCGTTTCTATTTATACGATAGTGATAGGGAATTAGAGAAAGACATAATAATGCCACGATTAGATTGGATAGGTAGGAAGGCGGTAGAGAATCATCACAATCAGGTGCCGTTCCGGCTACTTAAGTGTGATCCTAAACTTTCAGTCGGAGACCCCGACAGTGAGAATCTCCTTGTCGAAGGCGACAATCTTGAAGCCCTAA
Source organism: Thermodesulfovibrionales bacterium (assembly GCA_022013235.1). Lineage (GTDB taxonomy): Bacteria > Nitrospirota > Thermodesulfovibrionia > Thermodesulfovibrionales > SM23-35 > JAKLQR01. Next base: position 843 of record JAKLQR010000388.1, read on the forward strand.
AAGCCCTTCTCCCTTATTATGCAGGACAGGTGAAATGTATCTACATTGACCCTCCTTACAATACCGGCAACGAGAACTGGATTTATAATGATAACGTCAATAGCCCGGAAATCAGGAAGTGGCTCGGAGAGGTAGTAGGTAAGGAAGATGAGGACCTTTCACGCCATGACAAGTGGCTCTGCATGATGTATCCACGACTACTGCTTCTTAAGAAACTATTGAGCCGTGACGGAATCATCGCTGTTTCCATTGATGATAATGAGTTAAATAACTTAGGTATCATTCTTGATGAGATGTTTGGTTCAAGGAATCGTTTAGTATGTGCACCTTGGCTTTCAGAGCCAAGTGGTGGCAAACAGAAATCCTCACTGCGTCAAGGTCACGAGTATATTTTCATTTACCATAATGGAGATATCTCCATGTTGACTCGTGAGGAGAAATCAACGGGGAAACTGGATAAACGGGACAAATTTGGAAAGTACCGAAAAGGGAGAGAACTATTAAAATGGGGAGAACAATCACTAAGAAGTGACCGCCTAAAAATGTGGTTTCCTTTATATGCACCTGATGGTATGGAGGTTTTTCCAATTCGAAATGATGGGCAAGAAGGCAGATGGCGGCTTGGGAAAGAAAATGCCTTGATTAAAAAAATTCTTGAAGACCCGGAACATGCTCATTGGGAAATGCGTCCTTATGATAATGGGGTTAAGTTAAATGGAGAAAGTGAGAGGTGGGTACCCTATGAGAAAATTAGGGACGCAAAAAAAAGCTTCGGATGGAATACTTGGCTTGACTCATATGGATTTAATGCTGACGCTACAAGAGAATTAAAAAATATTTTTGGAGAAAAACCTTTTAATACTCCAAAGCCGACTTCTCTTCTGAAATGGATTATATCACTTCATGAAGATGAAAACGCTTTAATCCTTGATTCTTTTGCGGGCTCTGGGACAACTGGTGACGCAGTACTACAACTGAACAAGGAGGATGGTGGAAAAAGACGATTTATTCTTGTAGAAATTGAGGAGGATATCGGTCAGAAGGTTACATCACAGAGACTGAAACAGGTCATCAATGGGTATAAAGATGAGCCTCCTCTTGGCGGTGGATTTAAGTACTGTAAGCTCGGTAGCACCCTATTTAATGCAGAGGGGAATATCCAAGGGGATGTAACATACAAAGACCTTGCACAACATGTTTACTTCGTGGAGACTGGTAAACCGCTTCTTATAGATTCAGACTATACCCCCCCACTTATCGGTAAATCTGAAAACCTTGCTGTTTACCTTCTTTACAATGGTGTTCTTAATGACAAGAAACCCACCGGGGGAAATGTTCTGACAAGGGCAGTACTGGAAACACTTCCTCCTCATAACGGACTAAAGGTTATTTACGGTACGAGCTGTAGAATCGGGAAGGATTACTTAAAGCGTAAGGGAATAACCTTCAAACAGATACCTTACGAGATAAAGGACTATTAGAATGCTTGAACTTAAAGGCTATCAGCAAAGAGCACTTGATAATCTAAGTATCTACTTCAACAGGTGCGTGATGCTTAATAATGCTGATACAGCTTTCTATGAGGTTACGAGAGATATTTATGGACAGGGTATCCCGTACAATACTATCAAGGAACTACCCGGACTGCCTTATGTCTGTATCCGCATTCCTACAGGAGGGGGGAAGACACTTGTAGCCTGTCATACAGTAAATATTACAGCACGAGACCTTTTGCAGATTGACCATCCCCTTGTCCTGTGGTTAGTCCCTTCCAATGCCATTCTTGAGCAGACCATTAATGCATTGAAAAACCCACAGCATCATTATAGGCAAGCTCTTGAAGGAACTATCGGCAGGGTGAATGTATGCGATATCCATGAAGCTTTATCCTTGAAAAGGGCTACACTTAGTGCAGAAACTACCATAATAGTTTCTACGATACAGGCATTTCGAGTAGATAATACAGATGGACGTAAGGTTTATGAGGATTCCGGCACGTTGATAGACCATCAGGATGACCTGATTGCAAGGGGATTTGTACAGGATGGAGCAGTTATGCGGTCATTGGCAAATGTCATCAATATATGGAGACCCATAGTTATTGTTGATGAAGCTCATAATGCAAGAACTGACCTTTCCTTTTCCGTACTATCACGTTTTAATCCTTCCTGCATCATTGAGTTTACAGCGACACCGGAATTAGAAACTGAATATCGGAGTAACGTGCTCCATTCTGTCTCTGCTGCTGAGCTTAAAGCTGATGCAATGATAAAGATACCGATAGCCCTTGAAACCCGTTCAGATTGGAAAGAACTTCTCTCTGATGCCATTGCAATGCGTAACCATCTTGAAGCACAAAGCCATATTGAGAGACAGATTAGTGGTGAATACATTAGACCTATAATGCTCATCCAAGCTCAGCCTACATACAAGGACAAAGATTCCTTGACAGTTGAGGTTGTCGAAAATTGCTTGCTTGAAGACCACAAGATATCGAGAGAACAGATAGCAATAGCCACCGGTAAAGTTAATGAATTGGATAAAGAGAAAGATGTCCTTTTACCGGGAAGTAAGATTCGATACATAATCACCATACAGGCTTTAAAGGAAGGTTGGGACTGTCCCTTTGCGTATGTTCTTTGTTCCGTTGCTGAACTGAAATCTTCAACAGCGGTTGAACAGATATTAGGTCGTATTATGCGACTGCCTAAAGCTGCTTGGAAGGCAAAGGCTGACCTGAACATGGCATATGCTTACGCTGCATCCCAGAATTTCTTTGAAGCTGCAAATGCCCTAACTGATTCTCTTATCAAAAACGGGTTTAATAAACAGGAAGCAAAAGACTTTATAACATCCCTACCAAAAGATGAAGCTTCCCCGCTATTCTCTTCTATCTCTGACCCACAGGCGGTAGTTACGGTGAAGTCTCCTGAACAGCCCAGCCTTGAATGCATACCTACTGAATTAAAGGACAAGCTTTCCATTGAAGCTGATGGGAACATTTCCTTTAAAGGTACAATGGACGATAGTGAACGACACGAATTTAAGAAGTGTTTTAGCACACCGGAGGGCAAGGCTGTAGTAGAGGTAATTTATCGAAAGTCGAGGGGATTGAAGACGGAACAAGGTTCACCATCTGAGAGAGGTTTTCAACTTTCTATCCCTTTACTCTCTATTAGACAGGCTAACCTCTTTGAAACCTTTGAAGATAGAAGTGGCCGGGTTTGTTTGGACAGCCTGAAGCGATTTTTAAGTGGTAAGCTGCTCTGCCTCATGCCGCTACCTGCATCTGAGGTAGTGTAATCCAGTAAACCTCATCCGGGGTCCTGTCGTCAAGCCCTTGATGCCGACGCCGATTGTTGTAGAACTCGAAATAATCTGCAAGCCCATGCCTGGCCTCGGTAATAGAGCCATAGGCTTTCAGATGTATATCCTCATATTTCACGCTCCTCCAGAGTCTCTCTACGTAGACGTTGTCCACCCAGCGTCCTTTGCCATCCATGCTGATACTTATGCCATTGCTGATGAGAATGTCAGTAAAGGCGTCCGAGGTGAACTGACTGCCCTGGTCGGTGTTGAATATCTCAGGTGTTCCATACTTCCTAATTGCTTCTTCAAGCGCCTCAGTGCAGAAGGAGGCGTCCAACGTGTTTGATAGTCGCCACGCCAGCACCCGGCGGCTTGCCCAGTCCATGATCGCCACGAGGTAGCAGAACCCCTTGGCCATTGGAATATACGTGATATCGGTCGCCCACACGTGATTGGCGCGGGTAATCTCCAGACCCCGCAGGAGATAGGGATAGATCTTGTGCTCCGGATTCGGTTTCGACAGCCTGGGTTTCGGGTATAAGGCCCTGATGCCCATCTTCTTCATCAAGGTACTGACATGGCTGCGGCCTATCTCATGTCCGAGGTCCCGCAGTTCATTGCGTATCCGCCGAATGCCGTAAAACGGATACTTCAGGTGGATCTCATCGATCAGAAGTATAAGTTCCACATCACGCTTGCTGGTCGGAACCGTCTCGTAGTACAAGCTCGACCGGGATAGCTCAAGTATCCAGCTTTGTCTGGTCAACGGTAATGCATGCTCACGGTCGATCATTTTCTTGCGCTCGGCTCGCCTATCCGCCCGAGCGCGACTGATAAAAAATCGTTTTCCATGGCGAGCTGTCCTATCTTGGCGTGTAACTCCTTGACGCTCGGTCCTTCTTCCGTCTTCTTATCCCTGGAAAACACTTCCTCTGCCCGCTCCAATAGGTGTCTCTTCCACTCAGTGATCTGGTTAGGATGCACTTCGAAGCGCTCCGCCAACTCAATTAGCGTCTGTTCTCCCTTGATTGCCTCCAGTGCTACCTTTGCCTTGAATGCCGCTCCGTGGTTCCTTCTTGGTCTCTTTGCCATCTTAGCTGCTCCTTTTTTCTTTCTAAAGGGGCAAACAGCAAAATAGGCTACGCCATTTGCCCCATACGGGGCGATCACACAACGTCTCCATCTCTGTACCCCATCCGTTTTAGTTTAGAACAGCTTTACCACTTATGTCCCTGTCCAGTTTTTCCCGGCCAGCTCTATTTGCCATGATATAAACTGCAAACTGCTTTTCCATTATTAATACTTTTCAAGAAAGATTCCCGACAAGCGGGAATGACACCAACAAAATGCTTTTCTATAAGTCGTTGTCAGCGGTGTCCTTGAACACAAGTGCACAGTTTGAAAAATAATGAATTACTTTCTTAAACTATTTCTTTACAAGGGTCTCAAGCCACTGAGCCCATTCACTGATTCCCTGTCCGGTCTTGCATGACACCTCAAATATTTTCAGCTTCGGGTTCAGTGACAGTGAATCCTTTCTGATCTTTGCCATGTCTACATCTATATAAGGGAGGAGGTCGATTTTGTTGAGAAGAAGTGCAGATGATTCCTGAAACATCAGCGGATATTTCAGGGGTTTATCATGGCCTTCGGCAACGCTGAGGAGCATAACCTTCATGTCCTCTCCGACCTTGAACTCCGCGGGACAGACAAGATTTCCGACATTTTCGATTATAAGCAGATCCAGGTCATTCAGGGGCATATCCGGCAATACTTCCCTTATCATGTTTGCATCCAGATGACATCCACCGCCTGTATTGATCTGAACGACCGGAACACCAAGACTGTCGATTCTTTCGGCATCATCGGTTCCGGCGATATCGCCCTCTATAACGCCGATCTTCACCTTCTTCTGCATTTCCTGGATAGTCCGCACAAGAAGGGAGGTCTTGCCTGCTCCGGGGCCGCTCATCATATTGATCACATAGACACCGGCCTCCTGGAAAATCCTCCTGTTTTCATCGGCAATCCTGTCATTCGCCTCAAGAATATTTGTGACCACCTTCACTTTCATGAATCAGAATACCTCCATCTCGTCGACATTTAATTCCCTGCCTGTATCTACCCTGATCGAAAAAGAGTTGCAATGCGGGCAACTAATAGCGTATGCATCATCTACGGTAAAACCGGAATTACAATTGTTGCAGAAACCACTTATCGGTACTTGATCAATGATGAGGGTGGCCTTTTCGGCAAGTGTACCGGCTTTCATTGCCTCAAAGGCAAAAAGAAGCGCATCGGGAACTACTCCGGAAGCTTTGCCAATTTTTACCTTTATGGATTCTATCCCCGAACAGCCTTGTTTCCTGCAATTCTCTATTACGATATCCAGCATACCCTGGGCAATCGAAACCTCATGCATTCGGCTCCTTGGATAACCTCTCTTTCTCCTTGTCGTAGGCTTCTTTTCCCGCCTCGATAGCCGAAGCAACTACAGACTTCTTCTCCTCATAATAATCCTTGCCCTTGTCTATGCCGGTAGTAACCTTCCCTTTTACCTCTTCGACATAATCCATTGTCTTCCCCTTGACATCGTCAGTCAGTTGACGTATCTTCTTTCTTGTCTCATCACCCGATTGAGGCGCAAGTAACAGAGCGAACCCTGCCCCCACGATTCCCCCGAGAAGAAATGAAAGAAATACACTTCCTGCTCCGTATCCGACTTCCTCTCTCATTATTCGCCTCCTTTTTTCGAAAAAAGATTGCTTAAGATAACCATAAATCCTGCTTTCAGGCCCGCTTTCAGGCCGGAAACTTTCACCGCAGTCAAAGATGCAGTTTCATCGACCAGATCGCTCACATGTCTGATATTCTGGCCTACATCCCTGACCGAACCTGACAAAGTCTTGACATCGGTTGTTACCTCGTTGATATCATCAGAGATGCTTCTCACGCTTCTCAGGGTCAACTGTAATTCGTCCAGGGTGGATTTGAGCGATCCCTCGGTAGATTTTAATACCTCATTGACAGCCCGGACGGTTTTTTTCAGTTCAATGATCAAGGAGATCACATAACCGGCTAATACCGCTACTGCAACCGCGATAACGATCAACCATATGTGTTCAATAGATACCATGTTGTTATTATACCAGAATAATTAAGGAGTTAGAAGTAAAAATTGATATCAGCTTGCGAGCCTTCAGTAGTAAAGAGTGAAGAGTGCAATCCCCTCCTTTATAAGGAGGGGCTGGGGAGGTTTGAAAATTTTTCCCTCTTACCCCACCAACCTCCCCTTGTAAAGGAGAGGATTTTCCCACCCTTAACTAAATGGTTTCTCTTAGCTTATGAGCCTTTTTATGGTATGCTAATATTCCATGACTGATGCATCCTATATGAAACATACCCTCAGCATCGCGGCAAAGGCCCGGGGAATGACGAGCCCGAACCCCATGGTCGGAGCGGTTCTGGTCAGGAAAAACAAAATAATTGCAGAAGATTATCATAGAAAACCGGGCACGCTCCATGCAGAGGCGCTTGCTATAGAAAAAGCAGGCAGATATGCACAAGGCGCTACACTCTATGTGAATCTCGAACCATGCTGTCACACAGACAAGAGAACTCCCCCTTGCACTAGGACCATAATAAATTCCGGCATTCACAAAGTGGTAATCGGTATGCTCGATCCTAATCCTAAAGTATCGGGCAAGGGTGTTCGCGAACTGCAGCATGCAGGTATCGAGGTGACCCACGGGGTTCTCGAAGATGAATCAAGAAAACTCAATGAATTTTATGTAAAATTCATCACTACTGCCTCACCTTTTGTAATTCTCAAAGTCGCCATGACGCTTGACGGCAAAATTGCAACTCCGGAGGGTCAGTCCCAATGGATAACAGGTGAAAAGGCAAGGAAAGAAGTCCATCGCCTGAGAAGTCATGTGGATGCGATCATGACTGCGATAGGAACAGTCAAAGCTGACGACCCGCAGCTCACCGCAAGAATCCGGGGGGCACACAAACAACCGTTAAGGATTGTCATCGATCCGGAACTTGAAATACCCTTGAATGCAAAATTGCTCCGGACACCCCCTGAAACAATCATTGTTACCAGAAAAACTGGCCACAAAACAAAAAATCTCGAAAAATCAGGCATAAAAATGATTTATTTTAAAGAAAAACTGGAGCTTGGCTGGCTTATGGGTTCCCTCGCAAAACAGGACATTGCTTCGGTTCTCATTGAAGGCGGCTCTTCATTGAATGCCCACGCACTTGAAGATGGTATCGTGGATAAGGTACTATTTTTTATCGCTCCGAAAATTATAGGGGGCAGGGAATCCGTCGCCGCTGTAGGAGGAAAAACATTCAGGAAACTGGAAGAAGCATATCGGCTCCATGACACAAAGATACGGAGAATCGGAGAAGATTTTCTCGTCGAAGGATATTTAACAAAGAATTATGGCCGAACACAGCATTCTCATTATTGACATAAACACAGCACTGATTCAGAAAATCAGTGCTGTTCTCGAACCGGAGGGATATTCTCTTTTTTCTGCAAATTCCGGAGAAGCAGGTGTTGATCTTGCGAAAAAAGTGCGTCCCGCGCTTATTTTTGTGAATGCGGGAATCTCTGAAGGCATGCGCGGACTGGAGATCTGTAAAACCATTCATGAGGCAGAAGAATTCGCGCATATCCCCCTCGTTATCCTGACACCCCGGAATGTAATCATTACCGAACGTGACAGAGAACTCTATGGAATCGTCGATTATGTAACCTACATTTTTAATTCAGAGGATTTGCGCAGAAAGACAAAGGACCTTATATCCCTCAAGCAAACAGAAGAAGAACCTCAGTCGACAGATATCCCGGCAGATGAACAGAGGGAGGTGCAAGCCGCTGAAACCGGAAATGATGATCGCAGAGAAAATCAGGAACCTGACGCACAACCGGACATGCCGGAACCGGAACCAATGGATGCATTCATACCCGAACAGACACCTGACGGAATCACGGAGGCAGTTCCCGCTGCCGTTGAAGAAAAGGAAGAAGGGGAAACTGAAAGCGAGCGCAGAGGAGAAGCCGATCTTCTGATTCCTTCCTTTTCGGATGAAGAGTATGCGAGCGCTTACAAGAAAAAGAAACAGCAGAAATCAGTCTTCTTTATTTCACTCGTGATTATCCTGATAGTGATCGGTGCAGGCGGAATCATATTCTACGAAGATATCTCACCGCGCTCTCTTTTTCAAAAGTCTCAGCCGGAAATTACTCCCCCCTCTTCCCCTGGTGAGCAGCAGGCGGTCAACGCCGTTCCTCCCGACGTAACACCGAAGTCACAGGCAGAGGAGGAGAAGACTGCACCACCTCCCAAGAATACAATTCCACCTCAGGTGATTGAAGAAAAAAAGCCCTCCCCATCCAGGGAAAAACAATCAGCGCAGGCTGCCGGGACAGAGAAACCCGCAACGTCACCACAGCAGAAGGCTGACGTGAAACCTGTGCAAAAGGCTGTCTATTCGGTTCAGATAGGGGTATTTAAACAGGAAGCGAACGCTGTGTCACTTGTCCGGCAATACAAAGACAAGGGGTACAGCACCCGGCTTTACAAGGGTATAACCAGCAAGGGAGAGCCCCTCTACCGCGTCTTGATCGGAAAATTCGAGCATGAGAAGGATGCGAAAAACCATGCAGAGACAATACATGCCCGGGAGAACATACCTGTAGTATTGTTTAAAGAATAGTCCAGAACCTGTCGCGTGCCCCGGCGGATACCATCCAGATATTCACATACAATGAGGGGGAGCGTTTGCTGAAGCTCTATAACAGTCTGGGGAAGAAACTCGAACATTTCAACCCGGTGAACAAAAAATATGTCGCGATGTTCACCTGTGGCCCTTCAGTGTACCAGAAATCCCATATCGGCAATTTCAGGACGTTCCTGTTTGAGGATGTCCTCGCACGCTATCTTAAATTTTCGGGGTATAAGTTATCCGGGGTATGAACTTCACCGATATCGAGGACAAGGCAATACAGGAAGCGGAAAGACAGAAGACAACAGTCCTGCGTATTACCGAAAAAAATATCAGGATTTTTCTTAATGAAATGAACCTTCTCAGGATGAAACCCCCTGAATTTCTCCCCAGAGCTTCCGAATGTATTCATGAAACGGCCGCCATTATTCAGGTTCTTCTGAAGAAGCAGTATGCATACCGGTACCGGGGCAATGTGTATTTCGATCCGCTCCGGTTCCGCGGCTTCGGAAAATTATACGGGCTTGATATGTCGGAATGGCCTGTAAAAAAACGGAGGTTCCATAAGGACACCTATCCGGGAATTCAGTGGAACCTGGGTGACTTTATCCTCTGGCACGGGCATAAAGAGGGAGACCGGTATTTCTGGGATACGCAGATAGGCAGGGGCAGACCTTCGTGGAACGTGCAGGACGCGGGTATTGTCTCTAAATATTTTGACGAAACACTCTCTCTTTACTGCGGGGGGATCGATAATCTTTTCCGTCATCATGATTACTCCCTCGCTATCATCGAGTCGGTGAGACCGTATCAGATGGCGAGGTTCTGGCTTCACTGTCATCATCTGTTTGTAAACGGTCAGAAGATGTCAAAGAGCAGGAGAAAAATCATATACAGCGACAGTCTCAGGAAGTACGGCTACTCCATGTCAGAAATACGGTTTTTCCTCATTTACGGACATTATCGCGAAAGACTTGACTATTCAGGCCGGGGAATGAAATCGGCGGTGGAAAGATTAAGAAAATTCAGGGCTGCTGTCAGGAAATTCGGGGAACTTCCCCACAGGAAATCTTCTCCGGAGAAACAAATTTCCCGAAGGTTAAAAAAAGTATTCACTGAGCATATGGACAATAACCTGCGTGTTCGGGATGCTTTTGACGGATTATACGGAATAATTACCAATACATCCATCAGTGACCTGAATACCGGCGAGGCATCAGGGGTTGTGAAAACTCTGAGGGAAATAGATCAGGTATTACAGGTAATATTTTAAAATCTCCTCCGTCATTCCCCGACTTGATCGGGGAATCCAGTATCAAAAGTTTTTAAACGTAGCACTGGATTATCCGGTCAAGCCGGATAATGACAACCAGAAGAACAAAGAACGCTATGATAAAATTGGTTACGACGGGAGTGCAATGAAATGAAACCTTCAGGTACTTTGATCGGCAGGAGTGACATTTGACTCAGCAATTCACTGACGCTTCTTCCTGCTGGAAGGTAATACTATCCGATGTCTCAAAAAACAGGGGTCTGCTTTCTGTGATCGGGAAATTCTCACGGGAGAATACAAACCCTGCAAAGATCACGTTCGGCACGTCGGGATGGCGGGGCGAGTTGGGCACAGACTTTACATTTCATACAGTGCGTATCGTAACCTTGGCAATCATCGAGATGTGCAAGGGCAATGACCCTTCTGTCATGGGAGCTTTGGGTGTATCCGATTTCAAAGAGTTCCAGCAGAGGGGGGTTATCGTGGGACACGACAACCGCTTTCTCGGCCAGGATTTTGCATATGAAGTCATTGGTCTGCTCCAGGAAAATGGGATCAGGGCATGGTATGCCGGTGAGGCTCCTACGCCGGAGTTCTCTGCGGGGGTAGAGATGCTCAATGCTGCATGTTCGGTGAATCTCACCCCATCCCATAATCCTGCAAACTACGCGGGATTCAAATTCAATCCTTCTGATGGCGGGCCTGCAGGACCTGAAATTACGAAAAGAATAGAGGAGATTGCGAAAAGAATGATGGGATCATCTCCTGTCCCCAGACCTGCAAAACCTGCGCATATTGAGACCGTAGATCTCGATAACCTCTACATACGGTTTCTCAATGAAAGAAAAACTCTCGATTTGAGCAGGATACGGGATTTTGTCAACAGAGAACACTGCATAATCTGTATTGACCATGTACATGGTTCAACCAGGGGCTGCATAACGAAGATTCTAGGGGAAAGTCAGAATATAGTCTCCCTGCGCACCGGGGACGATTATCTGTTCGGAGGTATTGCTCCCGAGCCTTCTGAAAAAAACATGCAGGGCGTCGAAAAAGTCTTGAAGGAAAGTCCGGCGAGATTCCGTCTTGGGGTATTCATGGACCCCGACGGCGACCGGATCAGGTTTGCCGATGGAACCATGCAGATACCTATGAATTATTTCGGCGCCATGGCATTTCATTTCCTCCATGTATACAAAGGTATTTCCGGTATTGTGGCAACGTCGGTCGGGACAAGCAATCTTGTCAATGCAATTGCGGAAAGACTGAACATACCTGCAAAAGAAACAAAGGTCGGGTTTAAGCACTTCAGGCCCTTCCTGCTGCCAGCGTCACGGGAGAGGGCAATCGTTGCCTTCGAAGAATCAGACGGCATATCGGGATACCATCATACACTCGAAAAAGACGCGCTGTTTGGTCTGCTGCTCGCCATAGAGATGATGGCGGTGACCGGGAAAAATCTCAGCGGCTATCTTCATGATATTATGGATGAATTCGGGTACTACTATCCGGACCGCTCCGGGATTGCGGTAAGCCCGGATCTTGTCGGGGAACCACTTATTCAAAAGCTGTCCCGTATTCAGGAGAAATATAACAAGGGTACTGTGCTCATGTCCGGGAAAGTGCAGAGAAAAATTATAGACGTCATAACCATCGATGGGACAAAACTTGTGTTCGATGACGGGTCATGGCTCATGATCAGGCCGTCGGGCACCGAACCTAAGGTCCGGTTCTATATTGAAGCACGGACAGAGGAAGACAAGAAAGCAGTATTCGAACTAGCGGAGAGGATAACCAGAGAAGCAATCGGCGCAAGAGGATATTAATGGTCTCATATAAAGTCGATATTTTACCACCCTCCCCACGCCCTCCATTCAAGGGAGGGGCATAAATAATGCCCTGTACCTTGAGGGGAGAGGGCAAGGGTGAGGGTGTAGAATAGTTTGTATACAACTCCAAACAGTATAAAAGGAGGAAATGATGCAGGCATTGATACTTTATTATTCCAGGGGAGGGAATACAAAAAAACTTGCAGCAGAAGTTGCAAGAGGTGTTGAATCAACCGGACTGAAAGCCGTTCTTAGAAATACCCAGGAGGTGACAAAGGATGATTTCCTTGTTTCTGCCGGAGTCATCGCCGGTTCACCAGTGTATTTCGGAACGATGGCGGCAGACCTGAAACGGGTCATAGACGAGTTCGTCGGAATACGCTTAAAAATGGAGAACAAAGTAGGCGCTGCTTTTGCAACGGGCGGTCATCATACCGGCGGGAAGGAGACGACGATTATGTCAATATTGCAGGCAATGCTTATTTATGGGATGGTTATTGTCGGCGACCCTATGAACGCATCCGGCCACTATGGGGTTGGATGTATCGGCGCGCCGGACGAGAGGGCAATGTCTGACGCGTTCAAACTTGGAGCGCGGGTTGCAGAGTTATGCAGGAAATTAGGATGAAGGTCTTCTTCTTTCTCTGTGCACTATGAAACGGCAGTTCAATGATTGAGAGCCCTTCCTGATGCTTCTTCACCGAAATTTATGAATTTTTTCATACAAAAGAATGTAAATTCACTCCATCTCCTTCTCTGCTTTTTCTATAAGAAGAAGTGGGGCCACTATCAATTCACTCCTGCAGAGGGGGCATTTCCCCGGCCTTGTGACCCTGTTCCTCTTTTTAAATTGAAACCCGCACTTCCTGCAGTGCGCGGGGGTGACTACAAGATGCCTGTCTCGTTTGTTTGATGTCTTCTGGATATGCGCAAGGTGGTCGTAAATGTCTTTTTCTGAAGTTGCGATTTCTCCGGATAAATCTTTCGCAGAAAGCTGCGTCCTTTCAAGAAGAGCCGTGATTTTCTGCCGGATTGTTTCGGTCCTCTCCACAGGAGGAGAAGGTTTTTTATGTTCAGTTTTTCCGCTTTTCCTCGGCTTCACAAATAATTCCCTGACCGAGCCTACTCAGACATCGCCTTGTGCATGGCCCTGATGAAGTTGTTGAAGAGAAAGGGACTAAACAGCCCCTCCGCTTCTGTCTTCATCAGAGTAAGCACTTCCTTGATTTCAAGCGCCCGCCGGTACGGTCTCCGGCTTCTCAGCGCATCAAAAAAATCAGAAATCGCAACAATCTGACTGCAGCAGTGCTGCTTCTTTCCGTTGATATTCATCTTTGGATACCCGTGTCCGTCATATCTCATATGATGCTCGATCGCAACAATCGGCGCAAGCCGGGTGAGCTCGTCTATTTTTCCGAGATATCGCGCTCCGTAGACGGGATGGAGCTTGATCTCTTTCCATTCCTCCCCGGTGAGCGCAGCCTTTTTTTCAAGGGTCTCCTTTGCGACAAACAACTTGCCGACATCATGGAGAAGCGCAGCAATGCCGATGTCGCGAAGGAGATCGTCACGGATATTCAGGCTTTGCGCCTGGAACATGGAGAGCACTGCTACATTCATCGCATGGGTATAGGTGTACTCGCTGTATGACTTGACCGGGCTGATCAATTTCAGAATACCGACCTCTTTTCTGAAGGTAATGATGAAATTCACCACAATTTCCTCAAGCCCTGCGATATTAAGCCGTTTGAAAGGAGAGATCCCGGTATATACTTCCTTTACCATATCAGTCTGCCCCGAAGTGAACCCGGCAAGGTCGTCCATATTCAGATCAAAATCCAGTTTCAGTCCGCCGATCCTCACATCAACGATACCGGAACGGATATGTGGGCTTGGTTTCAACCCTTCTTCCGCTGTTGCCATATTCGAGATGAAGAGCCTCAATTCGGATATGGTGATCCCTTTCAGGAAATCGACACGGCTGATCCCTTTTCTCTTAAGCCGTTTGATAAAATTATTTCCCTGAAGTCCGATCTCCCGCAAGGGAACCCTGTTGACTACCAGATCATTCTCGACAATCATCATTTCAAGGCTTTCTGTTTCCTCGAGTATCTCATGGAGAACGACAAGCGCCTCGCCTGCAAGGTCGTCAATAGCCGAATGCTCCTGTGAATATAATGAACAGTTCGACACTGCCGACATGGATAAAGAGAGAAACCTTCTTGCCTTTTCCAAATTATCGATCTCCTCTTTTCTGCAGCCGCAGGGATTCTTCCCTGATATACTCATTTTTTGATTTCAGACCAGCCTCAATCATATCCTGAATACTCGCGTAAGGATAATGTTTTAGTGTCCTGTATATCTCTTCCTTGAGCCTCACTGCAATCCCTTTGAAAAGGATGCTCTTGCTGGAAAGCAGTTCCCTCAGCATATCAAGAGAGCGGGGATCTCCTATTTCGCCGAGGGCCTTCACCAGGGGGATCTTGTCATACAGATCCGCGCCGCCTATCCCCCGTTTTCCAAGTATTTGCAATAAATCAGGAACAGCCTCTTTGACCCTGAACGCTCCTGTGAGTGGTATGGCCTGCTCAACCACTTCCCTGACATCTGAAGAGAGACACTCCCTTACCGCCTCAACGCCGTATCGGTCCCCTGCGTTTAGCAGGCATTTGATCGCCTCAACACTTACCTTGCGGTTCTCATGACGGCAGTAGGGTCGTACATGGGGAAGGATATCCGGGTGACTGCACTCTCCAAGTATATAGAGCATATTCCTTTTCACGAACCAGCGACTGTCGCCGAGTCGCTTCACTGCATCGGGAATGATCTTGTCCCCGAACTGTTTGAGAAGGCTCATGAGAAATCTTCGTATGGTCTGCGATTGCTCTCCGGCCAGCGTATTCATCAAATCAGGGATGATCTCATCGCCGTAATATTCGCAGAGCGACCACGCTTCTTTCCTCATCTGCCTTCCCAGAAGCCTGAGGGAATCGATGAATGTCGGAATAAATTCCGCAGAGTGGTAATAGCGGAGAATCCCGGAATTGATATCAGGGAATCTGTTCTTCAGGAGGTTTCTCTCAAAAACCTTCAATGATTTCAGTATTTGTCCGTATTGCCCTGTCCAGAGGAACTGCTCAGTCTGGTCACGAATAATGTTGGCAAAGGTCTGGTATTCCTCTTCCGAAACGACGTCTGACAAGAGCAACTCGAGGACTGTCTGGTTGAAATCCCTTTCGATCATATCGTCATTAAAATCTTTTTCTGATTCCTGTGGCAGCATCACCGGACCCCCTAAGGTCTTGAAATCGAGCAGTTTCTGTATCTCTTTCTGATAGGTGCCGGTTATATATGCATGGAAGCCGTCTCCTTCAAGAAGACCTACAAGATCCGGCGAGAGGAATATGTCATCAACCAGCAGGCCATCGTCCAGTTTAAAATTGGTCAGACCGTCCTGATTGAATTCTCCCAGTTTTTCGAGGAGATTTTTCAGGACGTCAGGGATGACCACTTTCTGTTCATTCATAGCGCCTAGTGTAGTGTCTCACAAATAGCTGGTGTTATAGTGTAGCTTTATGTTAGACTATGTGCATGTCACGGCGTGCTATGCAGGTAACCTTAAGCGAGACAGATAGCCAAGAATTGAAGCGTTGGGTAGGTGCGCATCGAACACCGCAACAGGTGGCACAGCGCTGTCGGATAATATTGGCAGCAGCGGCAGGCAAACAAGACAAAGATATCGCCAGGAACATGCAGATCAACTATAAAACTGTAGCATTGTGGCGACAACGTTTCTGTATTGAAGGCTCTGACTGCCTATGGGAAATAGCGGCAGGCCGTGGTCGCAAGCCACACTTTACGGCATACAAGATAGAAGAAGTCATAAACGCCACATTACAAACCAAGCCCGCAGGAGCTACGCACTGGAGTTGCCGGATAATGGCTGAGGAGCAAGGCATAAGCAAGGCAACGATTAACCGTATTTGGCAAAGTCATGGCCTTCAGCCGCACCGAATCAAACAGTTCAAGTTATCGCGCGACCCGAAGTTTTTAGAAAAACTTACCGATGTAGTGGGGCTGTATCTGAATCCCCCGGAGAAAGCTATTGTGCTTTGCGTGGACGAGAAAAGTCAGATTCAGGCATTAGATCGTACGCAGCCGGGATTACCTTTGAAGAAAGGCCGTTGTGGAACCATGACCCATGATTACAAGCGTAACGGTACAACTACGCTTTTTGCGGCCCTCGAAGTGGCTCAAGGCAAAGTGATCGGTCAGTGTTATGCTCGGCATCGTCATCAGGAGTTTCTTAAATTCTTGAACCGACTGGATAATGAGTTTCCAGTCGAAATGAAGCTGCATGTGGTGATGGACAACTATGGCACTCATAAGCACCCCAAAGTCCAAGGCTGGCTACAGCGACATCCACGTTTTGTCCCTCACTTTATTCCAACCAGTTCAAGCTGGCTGAATTTGATAGAGCGCTGGTTTGGAGAGTTGACAGGGAAACGGATACGTCGTGGTGCTTTTATAAGTGTCGATGATCTTGTTGCTGCAATTGATAAATACTTGCAGGCTTGGAATGCAAACCCAAAGCCACTTGTTTGGACGGCAACCGTAGAATCAATCATAGCAAAACTCTCACGCTGCAAACAAACTTTGGAGAAGATTCAACCGGGCTGTACGTTACCACGTTCTCGTAAGAATAGAAAGAATAACACCAGTCGTTTGTGAGACACTACACTAGCAACTCAATAACCTCATCCACTGAGGTATCCTTCAGCGCCTTGTATGCTGCGTCGACGTCTGACGAAAACGTCCTCGCCGTCGAATTAAGGAACTGCCTTTTGAGCTCAGGCTTGAGCCCATTGATAAAATCGAGGAGTCTTTTCAGGTCCTGGCTGCTGAATGCGCTTTCCGAGGACCTCCTTATGTAGGTGGTAATCACTTTATCATATGTCTCCTCTTTCAGGGGCTGATCCTGTTTCCGGTTGAGAAACCGCGCGAGCACATCGGGAGGGATCTCCCTGAATTCATCCGCTATGTCCTGTGTCTGCAATGTCCCTTCAAGCAACCCGTATACATACCGTTCCCAGAGCGGCGCGCCTGAAGCCTCTTTCAAGGTCTTTCCTTCACTGAACGCAAATGCATCATAATCGACAAAACCAAACCTGAGATGTATCAGATTCAGTTCCCTGACGGCCTCCTGAACTACTTCGACAGGCTGATCACTTGCTTTCTCCGAGACAAACCGGTGGAATTCATATAACTCTTCTTTCGTCAGGCCTGTTATAAATGTTACTGCTGCTATGTTCAGTTTGCTGAGATGCAGGGCAAATTCTCTGAAGACCGGGTTTTTCTTGTCCAGATAGAATTCGTCTATAATGAGGGTATCCTTTGCGATGGCGAGTGTTATCTCAGGTCTGATTTCAAACAGTTTCTGGAGGAATTCAAAAGCGCGGTTTAATGATTTTTCAACAGAGGGGTGGTCTTTCGGATAGATCGCTATGTTCCGCCGGGAGATATTCAGTTCAATGATCGCATCGCTCAGGAGCCTTGCATCAAGAGGTATCCGCTCGCTCTCATTCGCCATGGTATCAATTATACAGAAAAATCGGCTATGAGTTACTTGTTTTTTTCTCCCTAAGGCTTTCCAGTATTGTTGAAATACGATGGAGGACATCCTGCACACCACTGCCGGTGACAGCAGCCACAGAGAAAAACTCCCTGCCATTCACTGCACAGTATTTTTCAAGTTTTTTAAGTCTCGCCCCATCCCCCGCGATATCGAGCTTTGTACCCACTACGATTTGGGGCTTTTTGAGCAGTTCTTCATTATACAACGCGATCTCCCTGTTTATTTTTTCGAAATTCCCTATGGGATCGTCAGAGGAGAGTTCCGATATATCAACGAGGTGGATGAGTATGGCGGTCCGCTCGGTGTGCCTGAGAAACTGGAAACCAAGTCCCGCTCCCTTATGGGCGCCTTCAATAAGACCGGGGATATCAGCAACTACAAAGCTCCTGAAGTCCGGGCGCTTGACCACTCC
>JAKLQR010000389.1 GCA_022013235.1 Thermodesulfovibrionales bacterium
AATTTCTTACGAACAAAGTGGACAGGTCGGTTACCGGACTCATTGCCCGGCAGCAATGTGTGGGGCCTCTTCAGTTGCCCTTGTCCAATGTTGCGGTCGTCGGCCAGAGCCATTTTGGATTAACGGGCGCAGCAATGGCTATCGGAGAACAGCCGATAAAAGGTCTGATCAGTCCGCAGGCCATGGTGAGGATGTCGGTCGGTGAAGCGCTCACGAACATCATGTGGGCAAAGATAAGAGCCCTGGAAGATATCAAATGTTCCGGCAACTGGATGTGGGCGGCAAAACTCCCCGGTGAGGGTGCGAAGATATATGACGCGGCAGTCGCTTTGCGTGATGTGCTCATTGAATTCGGGATCGCGATTGACGGCGGGAAGGACAGCCTTTCGATGGCTGCAAAGGTCCAGGACCACGCGGGAAGTACGGAGATCGTCAAGTCTCCCGGAACACTTGTGCTCTCTGCATATGTAACCTGTCCCGATATCACGAAGGTTATCACCCCCGACATAAAAACTCCCGGAACCAGCAGACTCCTCTATATTGACCTGGGTGCCAGCAGATACCGGATGGGCGGGACTTCGCTTGCCCATGTGTACGGTCAGACAGGAGATGAATCTCCTGATCTCGACGACCCCGGACTGTTAAAGCAAACATTCAATGTCATTCAAAAGCTCATCGGAGAAGACATGATACTGTCGGGTCATGACAGGAGTGACGGAGGGCTTATCGTAACCCTCCTCGAAATGGCCTTCTCCGGGAACTGCGGAATAGAGGTGAATATACAACCCTCCCATCCCCCCCTTGCCAAGGGGGGGAGCAGGGGGGATGAAATCTCCATGCTTTTTTCCGAGGAACTCGGTCTCGTGATCGAATATCTGCCGGAACATGAAGAGAACATTACCGCCTCTCTCAGCGGGAGCAACATCCCCTTTCAGATTATCGGGAAAACCCTTTCGGAGAAGCATATAAAGATTGAGGTGGATAACCAGCCTGTCCTCAACGAAGACATGAGAGTCCTCAGGGAGATGTGGGGAGAGACGAGTTATCAACTCGAAATGCTCCAGGCAAACCCCGAGTGTATTGATGAAGAGAAAAAGGCAAGTTTCGAGAGGAAAGGGCCGGCATACAGAATTACTTTTACACCGGAAAAAACACCGGAAACGGTTCTCGCAAAGGGCGAGAAGCCGAAAATCGCGGTCATTCGGGAGGAGGGCAGCAACGGCGACCGGGAGATGACCTCAGCGTTCCATCATGCCGGGTTTGAGGTATGGGACGTGACCATGACAGATATCCTTGGCGGCAGAGTCAGCCTGGATGCCTTCAGAGGCGTGGTCTTTGTCGGCGGGTTCAGTTATGCAGATGTCCTCGATTCAGCAAAGGGCTGGGCAGGGGTGATCAGGTTCAACAGGAAAGTATTTGAGCAATTTGAGGGGTTCTATGAAAGACCTGATACCTTCAGCCTCGGCGTCTGCAACGGTTGCCAGCTCATGGCGCTCCTCGGGTGGGTTCCCTGGAAGGGGATTCCTGACACCATTCAGCCCAGGTTCATCCGGAACAGGCCGGGGAGGTTCGAATCCCGTTTTTCAGCGGTTCGTATCCTCCAGAGTCCTGCAGTTATGCTCCGGGGTATGGAAGACTCGGTGCTTGGTGTATGGATTGCGCATGGGGAGGGAAGGCTCCATTTCCCGGACCGGGAAATGATACAGGAAGTCCTTGATCAGGGCCTTGCGCCTGTCCGGTTTGTTGACGACAATGGCGAGTTCACCGAAACTTACCCGTTTAATCCCAACGGTTCTCCTCAGGGGATAACAGCGCTCTGTTCCCCTGATGGAAGGCACCTCGTAATGATGCCCCATCCTGAACGGACCTTTCTCAAATGGCAGTGGGCGTATATGCCGGAAAAATGGAAGAGAGACCTCGATGTCTCACCGTGGCTGAGAATGTTCCGGAACGCACAGGCATGGTGTGAAAAGGGATAAGGCGAGAGAAAAGCTCCGCGTCACTCAAAAAGCACGTAGCTCTTGATCTGGTCGAGTCTTTTCCCCTTTACCCCGAGGTCTTCCGGTCTGGTGATTTTTTTCTCCCGGCGCACCTTGAGAATCCTCGTGACGGTTTCCGGCCCCAGGCCGGGCACTCTCAGCAGTGACTCTTTTTCCGAGGTGTTGATCCTCACAGGATAGTATTCGGGATGATTGTCCGCCCATATCTGTTTGGGGTCCCTGTCCAGCCTCAGATTTCCGCCCGCGTCGACAAGGAGATCTTCGCGGGTGAACCCGTATTTGCGGATCAGGAAATCAGACTGATACAGGCGGTGTTCACGCTGAAAATGTTTTTCAGGGTCAGCAAGAAAGTTTCTTTCGCCGGGGATATCGGGATGTCCGAGGCCTTTCTGATAAGCGGAAAAATAGACCCGCTTGAAGTTGAGTCGTTTATAGAGCCCGAACATATACTGAATGATCTCCGAATCGGTTTCGTCCGAAGCGCCGACAATAAACTGTGTGGTGCATTTGATCCTCGAAAACCGCATGCCTCTCCCGGTGAGTTTCCCCATCAGCTTCAATGGCCGGATTATATCTTTCTCGTAGTCTTTTCTCTCCGACAGCACGGAAAAATGTTTCCTGCCGGGCGTCTCGATATTGAGAGACACCGCGGTCGCAAGCGAGAACGCGTCTTCAATTGCCGCATCCGAAGCTCCGGGTATGATCTTCAGGTGGATATACCCCCTGAAATTATGTTTGTACCTGAGAAGCCGGGCGACCGCATTGATCTTATCCATGGTATGGTCCGCGTTCTGAATGACCCCGGAACTCAGGAACAGGCCGAAGACCTTTCCCTTTCTCTGATATTCCATGAACACCCTGGCGACCTCTTCAGGCTGAAGGGTGCAGCGTCTTATGTCTCTGTCAGAGCGGAGGGGACAGTATCTGCAGTCGTTTTTACAGGCGTTCGAGAGCAGGGTCTTCAGCAGAACGGTAGAGCCGCCCTGCGGGAGGACGACCGGATAAAGCCATTTGCCGTCCGACCCTCTCCTGCGGTGTTCGTCCCTGCCGGTGCCGCACGCGCAGGCCAGATCATACCGCGAATCTTCGGAGAGCATGTTCAGTTTTTCGATGGTGTCCATTAGGGAAATTATATCACGGACTGTCTTGAATAAATGGAATCAATAATAGATATGAGGAGCATCCCTGAACGGTGTTTTCCTGTAACTGATTTTTGCTGCAGCAACTTGCTCACTTTATAAGGTGAATATATTTGACTACCATTAATTATGGTAATTTAACCATATATTATGGTAACATGAAAAGTATGCTTGAAGGCGTCTTCGGAAATATAACGATTGAAAAGATACTGTTCATGCTCTATGTATATGGGGAAGGGTATCCCCTCGGATTTGCAAAGACCTTTGGAGAACCGGTGAACAGGTTTCAGCAACAGCTGAGGCGACTTGAGAATGCCGGCATAGTGATAAGCCGTCTCATTGGCAAGGTGCGGCTCTATACATTTAATCCGAGATATCCCTTTCTTGAGGAGTTGAAAGCTCTGGTGGCAAAGGCCTATGAATTTCTTCCCGATAAGGAGAAGAAGGCTTACTACACAAAACGCACCAGACCGAGGAGGGCTGGGAAGCCCCTGTGAAGATTGACTGGCAACGTATAGGAATAAAGGAACTGGCAGCCCTTATATCTGAAAAACTGCGTGAAAAAGGGATTGACACGATTCTGGTAGGCGGAGCGTGTGTTTCCATCTATACGAAAAATAGATATCTGTCATTCGATCTGGATTTCGTGACACATGCGAGGATCAAAGATGTGTCCGCTGTTCTTGATGAGGTAGGGTTCAGGAGGGAGAGTTCACGCCATTTTATCCGTCGGGATTGTCCTTTTTTTATCGAGTTCGTTGCCCCACCTGCTGCCATAGGCGATGAACCTTTGAAAGATGAGAATAGAATCAGCACGAAGTATGGCACCGTTGTTCTTCTCACGCCAACTGACAGCGTGAAAGACAGGTTGTCTGCTTATTATCATTGGAATGACACGCAGGCGCTCGATCAGGCAATGCTGGTTGCAAAGGCACAGAAGATTAATCTTCACGAGGTGAAGCGGTGGTCAGAGAAAGAAAGGCGTACAGAAAAATATCTGGACTTCCTGCGCCGATTGCGATCCAAGAAATAAAATTTGAACATAAAAGTGGAAGGGTATATGTGTTTTTTCTCGCCAACTCTCCTTTTCCCTCAATGGCACGACAAAGGAGGAGGAGATGATGTGCCAGGGAAATAGTAGCTGTCCCTCTTTCTCTCCGTTCCTGACTATTCCTTTGATCAAAAATCTCTATCGTCGGCTGTTTCCGGTCCCTCTCCAGCGGACTTCTCCTCGATCTCTGACAGGGCCTTCTTTACTGCTTCCTCTGTGGTTCTCAGATTCCCTTTGCAGAACTTGATGAGATGGGTCGCCCGCTTCACTTTTTCCGTAAGAACATCGACGTTGATGCTCTCTGACTCTATCTCGTTTATGATCCGCTCAAGCTCCCCGATAGCCTGAGAATAGCTGATCTTCTTTTTATCAGTCATTTGTTTTGTCCCCCTCAATATTTTCAACAACGCTGGTGAGAGAACCACTCCTCAGCCTGGTATGTATTATATCATCCTTCCTGACGGCGCCCGCATCCTTCAGGACCTGCCCGTTCAGGCAGGTAATGCTGTATCCACGGTCCAGAACATTCTGCGGATCAAGGAGGCTGATTTTGGTTTCGCAGTTTTCCAGTTTCTGTGTCTGCATGGAGAGCATGTGGGCCGGATAGACCCGTAGGACCTTTCTGAAATCCTTCATCTTCTGATGGTTATTCCTTATCAACCCTTCAGTGGAATTCCTGAGTTTTCCCTCGCATTCCCTGATTCTGACAGAAGGGGTCTTCAGCGCGGTAAGCGCCCTTGCCTGAAGTTCCCGGATATCCTCCCTTAAAGCAACCTTTGCAGTTTTGAGATAATTCCGGGCAGAGACCAGGAAGCTGTCGACCGATGTCCTGAGAGAATGCTTTTCGCTTTCGATAAGTTCTGTTGTC
>JAKLQR010000390.1 GCA_022013235.1 Thermodesulfovibrionales bacterium
AACCGGCAGACGCTGAAACAGCACAGGAGATGAATTTGTCATCCTCGGTGTCCCTGCATACGCCGTCGACAGTTTCTGTTATATCCACAACTTCAAAAAAAGGCAGAATATTATCATCGATGATTGCCTTTATCTCCTCTTCAGTCAGAGAGAATTTTGGATATGAGAGTACCTTTGTAAATTCATCAAAGGTTTCCCTTGAAATTACAGGAATTATTTTACCGGTCTCCCACAAATCCACTATTTTTGATACCATGCCCCGAAAAATCAGGGAAGAGACAAGTATATTGGTATCCAGAACAACCCTGATTATTTTCTTTTTCTCGCCCATTGAATAGCTTCGGATACATCGTTAGGGGTAATGCCTAGCTTTTTCATCTTGTTCCTGACACCTTCAAGTGTTTCATTCACCGGTGTTATCCTGACTGGGGTGAGCACAATCTTCCGGTCTTTCACTGTGACATCGAAATATTCGGTTTCGGGGAAGGCATTGACGATATCTTTCGGCAGTGTAAGTTGATTCTTTGAAGTCTTTTTAGCAAGCATATTCCTTACCTCCTTACTGTAAGGATAACTTATTGCCTTGTTCCATTACAAGCAGTAAAATTTTTAGCACGCGACCATTTTCAGGATTTTGATTTATCTTCCAGCAGCTGCCATCCGGCAAATCCCTGTTTTCCTTCGTCAATGTGCTGACCGACCAACCGAATCCTTGTTTTCGAAGGGTGGGTCTTCACTGTGACATAAGCCCTCACGAGGTTTGCGATGGCTGCTTCAAGAAAGGTCATCTCCTGCCCGTCCTTGAGAACAAACGTTCCTCTCAGATGTTTATGTCCTTCCGGTATCTCGACGATAAGCTCTCTGATCTCTTCATTCGGGATAAGCATAGCAACACCTCCTGAAAAAGTAAGGATACAGCACCTTTACTCAAAGTGCGGGAATTGTATTTTCCCTGATCCATATATTACTATCTTTATAAGTCAGAAAAAAGGTCCCCCATGTATAAAGAATACTTTGGCTTCATCGAACTTCCGTTTTCTATAGCGCCAGACCCGCGCTATCTCTATATGAGCGAACAGCATCGTGAAGCCCTCGCTCATCTCCTTTACGGAGTAACGGCCGACGGAGGATTTGTGCTCCTCACCGGTGAAATCGGTACAGGGAAAACAACTGTCTGCCGCGGCCTGCTTGAACAGATACCGGACAATACCGATATCGCATTTATTCTGAATCCGAAAGTCTCAGCCGGAGAATTGCTCGCAACCGTCTGCGACGAACTGGGTATACAATACCCTGAGAAAAATCAGAGCATCAAGGTTTTTGTCGACAGAATCAATGAACACCTAATCTCTACCCACGGAAAGGGCCGGAAGACAATACTTATCATTGAAGAAGCTCAGAATCTCAGTGCTGATGTTATGGAGCAGATAAGGCTCCTCACAAACCTGGAAACAGGCCAGCAGAAACTTCTCCAGATAATTATGGTCGGACAGCCTGAGTTGAGGGATATCCTGGAGCGTCCCGGTATGGAACAGCTTTCCCAGAGGATCACCGCACGATATCATCTCGGACCCCTGAGTAAAAAAGAAGTGAATGAATATATCAACCACCGTCTTACCATAGCCGGGGTGAGCAGCCGGTTGTTCCCCGTTTCCCTTATGGACAGGATTTACGGGATGAGCCGCGGCATTCCGAGATTGATAAATGTGATCTGTGACAGGGCGCTGCTCGGCACATATGTTCAGGGCAAAAAAACTGTCGATAAAAAGACGTTAGAGAGTGCTGCACGTGAAGTTCTTTCAGGCAGCAGTCTGAATAGTTTCAAACGGCGACCGTTTCTGTGGAGTGGCATAAGCATTTTCCTTCTCATCATCGCCCTGACCATGGCCTTTATATCATACAATCAAAGGCATCAGGCAGCATCACCTGCAACTGCCGGTGGTTCAGAAACTGCAGTAGATGCACTGAAACATTTGCTGGTCTGGCCGGCGGACCAGCCGATAGAGAAGAGCGGGCAAATGGCTTTTCAGTCCCTCGCAAATCTCTGGAACCTCAATGCACCGGTGTATGATGAAACCGGCATATGTGGTGCAGCCCGGAAAAGGGGATTGGCATGTCTGCACGGCGCGGCAAGCATTGAAGGGTTGAAGAATCTGAACAGACCTGCAGTATTGAAACTCTTTGATGAAAATAACCGTGAATTCTATGCCACGATCGTCAGCATGAAAGATCAAACAGCGATGGTTCTTATCGCCTCTCAGACGATGGAAATTGATCTTTCAGAAATAAAAAAACACTGGCTTGGTGATTACACCCTTTTATGGAAGCCTCCCGAACATTACCGCGAAGAGATACATCCGGGTTCTGCAGGCGCAGGAGTTGAATGGCTGGACCGGCAAATTTCCCTCATTCAGGGAGAACCGGAGAAAAAACAGTGGAAAAAAATATATGACGAGGAACTGGTGAGAAAGGTGAGAGCGTTTCAGCTTGACAGAGGATTAAAGCCTGACGGTATTGCCGGGCCTCTCACGATTATTCATCTGCATAACGCAGAGGGAGGCGATGAACCGGTGTTGAACAGAATGGGGAAGACATAAGTATGTCATATATCCTTGATGCGCTGAAGAAATCCGAGAAAGAAAGAAACCGCGGTACAATTCCGGACGTCCTTACCGTTCAGGAACCCATATTATATGACAGGAAAAAAAGGAATATCTTGCTCTCTCTCATCGCTGTTGCACTGCTTGTGAACGCGGCGATACTGATATGGTGGCTGGCATTTTCACCGGGAAAGAATAAGGTCCCTGGAAAATCGGATGCCGTGCGTGAAATCGTATCCGAAGCGCAGAGATCAACTCCGGCAAATCAGGTTCAATCCCCGGCTGATGCAAACACACCGGGAAGAGACGAAAAGGCAATGCTTACGGGAGAGACACAGCCTCTCGTCACGAAAACAAATAATCGTTCACTCCAGGAGACGCAATCCCCGAAGGCGCTGAGTGAAACAGATAAGCAGGGCATACCTCAGAAGAACGATGAGGCGGATCAGGTCCATAACGCAAAAAACCCTCAGTCAAAGGATACTGTGTTAAATTCCTCTCACCCCAAGGAGGAAATTCCGAAACCTGACCCGAAAAAAATATATTCGTTCAGGGAACTCCCTGAAGTCATAAGAAAAGAACTTCCCCCTTTGTCTCTTTCCATCGCCCTGTATTCGGAAGACCCGGCTGCCCGTATTGTAAGGATTGACGGACAATCTCTTCGGGAGGGCCAGGACCTTGCACCGGGGTTGAAGCTTGAACAAATCATTGAGCACGGAGCGATACTTAACTACCGGAATTACCGGTTCCGCATCGGGATTCAATAGAGTTTTATTCTGTTCCATCATGAAACGTCTCTAGGGGAAGAGAATTGTCCCAAGTCGTCACAAAAACAGCGTAAAAGAGATCATTTGGTTTCGATACTCCTTTCCTGTGTCAAAAAACACACCGCATTCGATTCTGCTATAATAAAAAACTTTGTTGAACAGAGGAGAATCATTTAGATGAAAATTATTGTCTGTATAAAACAGGTGCCAGATACCGCTGAAGTGAAAATCAATCCTGAAACAGGAACACTGATCCGTGAAGGGGTACCAAGCATAATCAATCCTTTTGATCTTCATGCTCTTGAGGCCGGATTGCAGATAAAGGAGAAAGCCGGAGGCACAGTTACGGTCCTCACCATGGGGCCGCCTCAGGCGGAAACAGCACTCAGGGAGGCCGTTGCCATGGGCGCTGACGAGGCAGTCCTCCTCTCGGACAGGGCATTTGCAGGCTCGGATACCTGGGCCACTTCATATACCCTGTCGAAAGCGATACAAAAAATTGGGGCAGACGTCATCATCTGCGGAAAGCAGGCAATAGACGGCGATACCGCGCAGGTCGGCCCTGAAACAGCTGAATTCCTGAATATCCCGCACATCTCATATGTAAGGAAGATTGAAGCGGTTGCTCCGGATGCAATAAAGGTGCAGCGGATGATGGATGAAGGGTATGACCTGGTAGAATCGTCTACCCCCGTACTCTTCACTGTTGTGAAAGAACTGAACGAACCCCGGTTGCCTTCCCTGAAAGGAAAAATGACCGCAAAGAAGGCAGAGATAAAAAAATGGGGGATGTCTGATATTCAGGCGGACGAAAATAATTTAGGGCTGAAGGGTTCACCGACACAGGTAAAGAATATTTTTACTCCTGAGGCAAGGAGTGACAGAAAGATGCTCGAAGGAACTCCGGATGAACAGGTTGAAGCATTGCTTCAGGAACTCAGGGGGTTGAAATGTCTGTAATCGTAAATCCCGAAAAGTGCCAGGGGTGTGAAGAGTGCCTTTCATCATGTCCCTTTGAGGCCATAGTCATGAAGGAAGGCAAGGCATACATCAATGAATACTGCGAGTCATGCATGGCCTGTATCAGCGTATGCCCTGAAGGCGCGATCATAGAAGTCGAGAGCGAGAAAACCGGAGGCACAGATACCGGGGCGTATAAAGGGGTATGGGTTTTTGCCGAGCAGAGGGGAGGGAAGGTGGCGTCCGTTGCATACGAACTCCTCGGTATCGGAAGGACCCTTGCTGACGACAGGAACACCGACCTTTCGGCAATACTTTTTGGCGCATCTGATGCAGCAGCGCAGGAACTGATCAGATGGGGAGCCGATAAGGTTTATCTCGGGAAGCATGAGATTCTGGAGAGTTTTAATGATGAGCCATACGCTCAATTGCTGTCTTCTCTGATAAAGGAACATAAACCGGAGATTGTTCTCGCAGGCGCTACCCCCATCGGCAGATCGTTTCTCCCCCGGGTGGCGGCACGTCTGAGAACAGGATTGACCGCTGATTGCACCTCTCTTGAAATTGATAAAGACACCGGAAACCTTCTTCAGGTCAGGCCGGCATTCGGCGGTAACATCATGGCTACGATCCTCTGTCCCCATACAAGGCCTCAAATGTCGACCGTAAGGCCAAGGGTCATGAAACGCGGCCAATATAACGTTGAGAGAAGCGGAGAGATCAGAGAGGTCAAAACAGAAGGTCTTGCGTCGCGGACGAAAGTGCTTGAGACAGTAAAGGAGGTTTCGGATATAGCAGTGAACCTGCAGGAAGCCGATATTATTGTCTCAGGAGGGAGAGGACTTGGAGACCCGAAAGGGTTCAAACTTATAGAGGAACTTGCCGAATTATTCGGAGGAGCGGTCGGTTCCTCAAGGGCTGCGGTTGATTCCGGATGGATACCTTACCGGCATCAGGTCGGACAGACAGGGAAGACAGTATGTCCGAAAATATATATCGCATGCGGAATATCCGGCGCGGTGCAGCACCTTGTCGGCATGCAGTCGTCAGACATCATCATCGCAATCAACAAGAACCCCGAAGCGCCGATATTCAATGTAGCTACATACGGGATAGTAGGGGATCTCCATGAAATAGTGCCTTTGCTCATAAAGAGAATCAGGGAGATGAAAGGGGGACAGTAGAACCTGTCTCACGCACGTTGACTGCACAAATCATTTTCTTTATATATATAACTTTGTCCTCAGAGTTCATGTACAATTCCCTATGCTCTTGCGCTCAATAGTGTCTGTTTATAAACTCAGGGTTTGTCATCCTCCGGCTTGACCGG
>JAKLQR010000036.1 GCA_022013235.1 Thermodesulfovibrionales bacterium
ACCGAAGGCTTTTTCGCTTCAACGAAAAATTTCTTGACGCCTCCGATGCGGAAGCAATAATCCGGGGCCTTGGTCGCTCCGCCGATCTTGAGGGCGTCTTCGTGGATTACATCTTTATAGGCTTCGGCGTAACCCTGATTGTTCACAACGTCCCAGCCCAGAGCGGTAAAGAACGGATCGAGGAACTCTCGCCTGAGCTGTGTTTCGTTGTATTGCCCAGACAAATATGAATCGCGGTTCCGGTCAAAGCGTTCGATCAGATCAGCGATTTCGTTCGGCAGCCCCATTAATCTCCTCTGCAAAGAAGAAATGCACCCGAAATAATGACATATTATAGCAGATTAGGTTGACAGGAAACGGTAGGCAGTCGCCTACGATTCTTAGAGACAATAAAATTGTAGCAGCCCTGCCATCTATCCATGGACGGCAAAAGGTAGATCTCGTATATTTGCAAAGCAACAACGCGAAATTTCTTTCTCAAATCAACAAAACAAAAGAAAGGGGACAGGCTAATTTCTTGAGAACATTCAAAAAATCAGACTGTCTCTATCATTAATTATTAATTGGTTAACGCTTTTCCTTAAAGTTAATTCTTAGGTTCTTACGATGAAATAAATCAGTTCTGTCTCTTCAATTATCTCGTCAAAAGCATGAGAATCGCCGGGTTCTGCGTATATCAGGTCCCCTTTTGTAATGGTCATTTTCTCTCCATTTACTGTCATGGTTGCGATACCGCGTATGCAGTAGAAGACTTCATACTCCTGAAGATGGGTATGTTCTGAAACAGTATTGCCCGGCTTCAGAATGATATGGCTGACATGTTTTACGCATGGCAAAGTACCACGGGTAATGACCCTTTTTTTGAGAATAGGGTCATGACTCACTGGCTCATACGGCGTTTCATCAAGAGAAAACAGTTTCATTTGGCCTCCGAAGCGATTTCTTCAAGGTCTTCTTCACTTATCTGAAGTTCCTGTGCAAGGACCTTCAGCGATGCTCCGGTCTGCTTCATCACCTCTTTCACATAGTCAGCATGATCGATGTTTTCTTCCCAGCATTTGTAGAAATATTCTTTCAGTATTGCGGAGAGACCTTCAGAGGGTATCCTGTAACCCTTTCTGGTCGCTTCCTTTTCCCCTGTGCTCTCCGGCATACCGATGACCACAATCCTGTCGTCAACCACAATATACCTGAAATCATGAACAATAGCGCATGTACTGTATTTCACATGGGCGCCTGCCTTTGTATAGAGATTTCCGATATGTATCCTGTCATGGAATTTCGCCATGATATATTTTACGCTTACACCCTCCTTTGACAGGCGTTCGATATTATTTATGATTGCCCTTGTCCTTTTTGTATCATCACCGGTAGGCAGCCTCCCGGTAATAAATCCGGCTACTTCTTCTTTGGCATCAAGCATCGCATCCATTACTGTGAGAAAATACTCCTGCCTCGTCAGAACCTTAGTTGTCTTTTCAACCTCCAGAAGCAGGTTCTTCCTTCCCCTCCCCTCTTTAATGCTGAAGAGGAGGAGAATAATGGTGAATCCGAGCAGGAGCGATTCAAGAATCAGGAGAATTGTTTCAACCGTCATATTTTCATTCATCCTTTACTGCAAATATACCACACTCTTCAATGGACCTGATCAAAATATATAATATTTTACTTGGCAAGAACCTACCCCCCTCACCCTTGCCCTCTCCCTCCAGGGGAGAGGGGACTTACTATTACTTCTGCAAATAAATACATGAGACTCTGGTATTTGTCTTTCTCCGACTTGGTCCCCCGATCAAGTCGGAGGACGGAATCCACTATTTTCAATCCCGATAGTTTTTGGGCCTGGATTGTCCGGTCAAGCCGGACAATGACGATTTTAAAGTATTTGCTTGCCGGGTTAATAATATCCCATCCCTTGAGGGGAGGGGACAAAGGGAAGGGTGTGAGAATATGTATCCCTATCCTTGTTTTTTTGAACAGCAATGATTCTTCATCTTTTCTTTGTCCCGTATCCCCCGCCTCCCGGTGTTTTTATTATTATGGATTCACCCGCATTTATTCTCAGACTTTCCCTATGCCTCAGGGGAACCGTCGATCCGTCGGATTTCCTCAGCAGATTCTCTCCACATTTCCCAGGCTTGCCCCCTTTCATTCCATAGGGAGGATATGCCCTTCGTTCTGAAAGTATTGATACGTCAGCAGGCTTCAGGAATTTTATCTCACGAACTATTCCGTCTCCTCCTCGAAATATGCCCTCTCCTCCTGATCCTTTCCTCAGGGTAAACTTTTCAAGCCTCACTCCAGGATGTCTGATTTCAAGAATTTCTGGGTCTGTCATCCGGGTATTGGTCATGTGTACCTGGACACCCGATGCGCCTTCACAGCCATCCAATGCTCCCGATCCGCCCCCTATCGTTTCGTAGTAGGGAGTCCCCCCTTCTGTTTCGAAGAGGAGATTATTCATAGTGCCCTGTGAAGCTGCTGCAATACCGAATGCTCCCAGGAGAACATCTACCACCCTCTGTGATGTTTCAACATTCCCCGTTGCAACCGGAGCAGGATATTCGGGGTTTAAGATTGTTCCTCTCGGAACTATAATATCAACCGGCTTCAGACATCCGCTGTTCAGGGGGATTTCCTCATTCACAATTGCTCTGAGCATATACATGACTGCCGATCGGGTGACAGAAAGAGGCGCATTCAGATTATCATCTCTATGCTGTTCGCCTGTTCCGTTGAAATCGATTTGTACGCTGACGGTATCAGGAGGACTGGTCCCTGCATAGATGAGAACAGTCACTTCTATGGGTGTTCCGTCGTCGAGGAAGTCCTTGAATGATGAACAGAACGACGATTTGTTCTCCAGAAAACGACAGAGCGCCTTCCTTATTGATAATTCCGCATTGTCCTGTATGAATTGCATATACTGCATAACTATATCGAGGTTGTATCTGGAGATAATGCGATGCA
>JAKLQR010000391.1 GCA_022013235.1 Thermodesulfovibrionales bacterium
ATCTGTCAATTGCAGCGGAGGAAGTTTTTTTCAGACAAGAAAGGATCCGTCATCCTAATAGGCGCTGTCCCTATTTTTGTTTCCTCTCCCAACCCTCCCCCTTGAAGGGGAGGAACCAACTATAATCCCCTCTCCCCCGGAGGGAGAGGGCAAGGGTGAGGGGGATCATTTATGTATTTACTATTATGAGACTGTTAATAACATCTGAATTTCCGGCACAGATACAATCTTCTCCGGTCATCCCTTCAGATATTAACGAATACTATGGCAGGTTTTTTCAAATATCATGAAATTTCCGAAACCAATGCTTTTTCCCTTGACTAGTCGTCAATTTTGTCCTACACTCGTTACAAAAAATAAGTGAGGGCGCGAACAATGAAAACAAAAAGAATGCAAACAGTTTTTTTAATCCTTGCGGGATTATTGTTGGCGACTTCATCTGTCTTTGCGTCCGACCCGCAAGATGTCAAGGGAGGCAAAGACCACCCTCTTTTTAACCGGATCCCCGATTACAAAATCGAAGCGTATGAAGAGAGGGAGTTTGAGGTCTACGACAAATTCGCGGACAGCAAGGGTAGCAACACGAGCGTTGAGGGCCATTACTATTTTATTGGCTACTACGTCAAGAAAGGCGAAAAAGCGGCTACCGAGGCCCAGGTTCTCAGGAACTTCACCCATGCAGTGACAAGTATCGGCGGGAGCGTAACCTACCAGACCCGCACAGACGCTTATTTGAAAATTGCCAAGGACAACCGGGTCACCTGGGTGCGGGTGCGCGCCAAGAACAGGGGCGAAGGGTATCAACTATGGATTATCGAAGAGGCAGCAATGAAGCAGGATATTGTTGCCGATGCCAAGTCCATGGCCCAGGACCTCAGCGCAACAGGTCGCGTTGCCCTTTACGGGATTTACTTCGATTTTGACAAGTCCGAAGTCAAATCCGAATCCGACCTCACGCTTAAAGAGATTGCAAAACTCCTTTCGCAAGACCCTAAACTTAAGCTGTACGTGGTGGGCCATACAGATAGTGTGGGAGATTTCAATTATAACCTGAAACTTTCCCAGGCCAGGGCGGATGCCGTTGTCAAAACCCTAGTCTCCAAATATGGTACAGAGGGGAGCCGGCTTAAAGCATTTGGAGCGGGACCCGCAGCGCCGGTCACCACTAACGACACAGAAGAGGGAAAGGCGAAAAATCGACGGGTGGAATTGGTGAAGCAGTGAAGTGACGAAAGGTAAATATAATGGGAAGGTTTCATTTAATGGGGGCATCGGGCATGAACGTATCGACCCAGATGATGAACCTGCTGAAGATAAAACTTAACGAAGCAAAAAGGTAGAGATGAAGTGCATCTTAATCGTTCGACTCATCTCTTTCAATGCCCTGAGATAGACACATGAGAGATCATATCAGTCAAACGCACTCATAAGAACCCCCGTTTACCATACCTGGCAGTCAGCTCCCGGTCGACTGCACATCGTGGTACAATAGTTGATATCGGTTTCCATACACCTGACAAGGAAGAAGAATGAAAATAATATCAGCGAAATGCATTATCAGTGCGGTTGGACCAGAGCAATACCCTGACACCGGGTATCCGGAGATTGCGATGCTCGGACGCTCCAATGTAGGGAAATCATCCCTGATCAATTCATTATGTGCACGACACGCGCTGGCGCGGACCAGCAGACAGCCGGGGAAAACACAGACTATCAATTATTTTGCCATTAATGAGCAGCTGTATCTGGTCGATCTGCCCGGATATGGATATGCGGCGACATCAAAGGGAAAGCACCGGGAGTGGGGAGAGTTCATCACTAACTATCTTCGGGACCGGAACATGCTTGCGCTCATTGTCCATCTCATTGACCTGCGGCATGAGCCCATGAAAAATGACAAGAATGCTTCAGAATGGTTGATGAAGCTCAATATCCCGTATGTCATCGTCGGGACAAAGGCGGATAAAATAAGCCGCGGCAAGCGTCCGGCCCATATCGCCGCGATTCGCAAAGGATTAATGCTCCCCGCTCATGTTCCTTCGCTCATCTATTCCAGTGAGACCGGAGAAGGCAGGAACGAATTGTGGCAGCATATCAGAAGCATTTTGTCCAAACAGGAATGAAGCAAAAAGGGACTAGTCTGCCGGAGTATCCTTAATGCCTAAAAGATCAGGCCCAGGCAATACGCACTTGCCAAAAGATATCAGCATACTTTACGAAGACAGTGACATCCTGGTTGTAGTCAAACCGTTTGGCCTTCTGACAATGGGCACGGACAGGGACAAATCGCGGACACTCTACGCGATACTGACCGATTATGTCAGGAAGGGTTACTCCAGGTCCGCAAAGCGCATCTTCATAGTTCACCGGCTGGATCGTGATACATCCGGGATACTTGTTTTCGCAAAGAGCATGGAGGCCAAACTGCAGCTGCAGGGCCAATGGGAAGAAACAGATAAGAAATATATTGCGGTTGTTCACGGCAGGTGCGAAAAAAAGGAGAGGACGATCTCGACATACCTGGCTGAGAATAAGGCCCACATGGTATATTCCACCCCCGATGCCACCAAAGGAAAACTGTCTCATACTGCCTACAGGGTGCTGAAGGATACGAAAGAGTTTTCCCTGCTGGAGGTTACTCTTTTAACAGGCAGAAAGCATCAGATACGCGTACATCTCGCTGAAACCGGACACCCGGTTGTGGGAGACGAGAAATACGGAAAGGAAAAAAAGACATACAAACGTTTAGTCCTTCATGCCAAATCGATTTCCTTCATACATCCTGTCAGCGGCAAGCGGCTTACGTTCGAAACCGGATTCCCGGAATATTTCAATGCGCTGGTCGAAAGAAAGGAACAAAGAGAGGGTTTGGCAAGAAAATGAACCGGCAAATGAATTTTTCTTTTCACGTAAGCGTTATGAAAAACACAGGATAAAGTATTGGACAAGTTACCTGATAAGCAGCCAATCGGATTTCAGGAAGGCCAGAGTGTGGAATTGGTGATTGGCGACCGGACTGAATTAGGTTATAAGGCTATGATCAACAACTTGGAATGGGGCATGCTGTATAAGAACGAGATATTTCAGCGATTACGAAAAGGACAACATATAAAAGGATTTATAAAGAAGTTGAGGGACGACGGAAAGATAGATCTCTGTCTTCAAAAACCCGGATATGAAAAGGTTGACGAGGTATCTGAAAAGATTATCGCTATACTAAAAGCAGCGGGCGGATTTGTTTCCGTAACCGATACAAGCCCGCCTG
>JAKLQR010000037.1 GCA_022013235.1 Thermodesulfovibrionales bacterium
CAATATTAAAGACAAAATTGGTAGCGCTCACAGATGGGCTTGTGAAATTGAGGTAACTCATCTGGAATGGCAATAAAAGAAAAGCGCCTGAAACTCCGCCCATGGAGGTAAAGAAAGAGACAACCAGTGCCACAAGAGGAGGAATCCACGGAGCAACTTCAATTCCGGCAGTCTCGAAATACATAAGAACCTCCTTTACTATGGCAATTAAGTAACACGAATATATTATTAATCGTGTTTATACACAGTATCATATACCATTTGACTGAGAAATAAGCGGCAAGATACCGCGTATATGCCTCCCTCCTTATCGAGCAGCCAAGCGCATGGGATCTCATCTCTCTTTCTCAAGCCATCGGTCTCCCGTTGCCATAATTCCTATGGCGCCGAGTGGAGCGGTAAGGAGTATCGAGAGCACGGCGACTGCAAGGATAACATCTCCCGACTTTACCCCCATCTCAAGTGGTACCGCCCCTATTGCGGCCTGAACAGTAGCCTTCGGAATGTAGGATATCATACAAAACAGCCGTTCCCTTAAATTGAGGTCTGTACCCATGAGACTTATGTAGGTACCGACGCTTCGCCCTGTCAGGGCGATGAAAATCAGGAGCGCGCCGGCAAGGCCTGCTTCCCATGCGACCTGGATATTCACCTGCGCGCCGACAAGGACAAAGAGCAGGATCTCCGCGAAGATCCAGACCTTCGAGAGTTTTTGGGAAATCTTGTGAGCCCTGATCTCCACCTTTTCGAGGAGGATGAAGCCTATCGTCATGACTCCGAGAAGCGCAGACATGGCAATCTTTGCCTTGAGAGAGTCTTCGACCCATGTAAGAAGCACGGAGACAGCGACTACCACGATTGTCATCTTCGTTGCCCGCAGGTTGTATTTCTCGAATATATGGAAAAGGACATATCCCGTAAGGATGCCTGCTCCAATTCCGAGGAGGACCGCTTCGGGGATTTCAAGGAGTTTGACCCCTATATTCGTCTGGGTCCCCGTGTATATGCCGAGCAGTATGGAAAAAACAACGATCACAAAGACGTCATCCACTGAAGAGGCGCCGAGAATGAGCGTCGGGATACCCTTTTTCGTTCCCCGTTTTTTCTCCATATACTGGAGCATCAAAGGGACGACTACCGCCGGCGACACTGCTGCGATGATGGAGCCGAGAATCGCTCCTTCGAGATAACTGATGCCAAGGAGGGGAGGCGCGAGAACGGTAATCACCGCCCCCTCAAAAACCGCCGGGACGCACGACATAAGGAGGGTGGCCCTGCCTACCCTGTTCAGGGTATCTCTCCTGAGTTCAAGCCCCGCCCGGAGAAGTATGACGATAAGCGCCACCATTCTGAGGTCCGCCGAGACCTTCAGGAGTTCCGGCCTGATGATGTTGAAGACGTAGGGACCGAAAAGGATACCGATGATCAGCATTCCCAGAAGACCGGGCAGCTTTATCTTCTGAAAGAGATAATTCGAGAAAAGACCGAGAAGTACAATCACTGCAATACTGAATGCCATGAAACCTCCTCAGCAAAAAACCCCTACTTTGTCTGCACCGCTCCAGGAGTTCCGCGCTTCTATTGCCTGCTCCTGGCGCTCTGCTGACAGAGTAGGGGTCATCATTTCCGGGTGAACGGAACGGTTTAAGGCGAACCCCATCGCCGACGGTGTATTATGCTATCAGGAATTTATTGTTGTCAATGAAAATCACCCGCAAAAATAAAAAGGCAGACCTGAAATCCGGTCTGCCCTCTTATCAAGAATGGAGGTGAATTTATTTTTAATGTTTCATGGTTTTATGATAATAAAAATATATGAAGAAATTATGAACGGAATGCGAAGAATATATGAAAAAATGACGGAAGTAACACAATATGGAGTTAATACACCATCTGGCCGGTGATAAATTTATATGCCCTCTCGTCCCCTGGTTTCTCGAAAAATTGTTGCGCGCCTCCCTGATCAATGATCGTCCCCTCATACATAAAAAGGACGGTATCCGCAAGCCGCTGCGCCTGGAAGATATTATGCGTTACCATAAGAATCGTCATCGTTCCCTGCTCCCGCAGACTGATGATCATCTCTTCGATAACCTTTGTATTATAAGGGTCCAGCGATGCGGTCGGCTCATCGAGAAAGAGTATCTCCGGCTTGAGGACTACTGCCCTTGCGATCCCGATCCTCTGAGTTTCCCCGCTTGACAATGCGAGTGCATTCATATCCCTTTTGTGGGTCAGCCCGACAAACTCCAGCGCACTCTCTACCTGCTCTTTCACTTCCTTTTTGTTCACCTTGCGAACTCTTAATCCGTAGGCAACATTGTGAAAGACAGTCGTATTAAAAAGACCTATTTTCGGCAGGACAAGGCTGATCTGCCGCTTGAGCCGGATATCCTGCGGGATATTGCCGGTCCCGGAGGAATACTGCACCTCGCCGCCGTCCGGCTTTTCGAGAAGGGCGCAGACTCTGAGAAGCGTAGACTTACCGCTTCCGTTGGGTCCCATCAGCATGAACATCCCCGGCTTTTCGAAAAAGAACGAGCAGTCCTTCAGAATATGTCTGCCGTTATAGCTCTTGTTGAGTTTTGTGACCGATAATTTCATTATCAATTCCCTGTCTGGAGAAGCCCTCTCTTCTGTATGAAGTAGAGGCCGATATTTATGGCGAAAGAGATGATGAGCAGGATGATACCCAGGGCGAGAGCAAGCTCGAAGTTCCCCTTGTCTGTTTCGAGCGCTATCGTTGTCGTCATCACGCGGGTATAATTCGCGATATTTCCGCCGACAATTAATATTGCCCCGACCTCTGCCATGACTCTGCCGAACCCTGCAATCACTGCTGACATAATACCGTACCTTGCTTCCTTCACAACGGCAATTGATGCCTGGAGCGGCGTTGCCCCAAGGGTGAACGCAGCCTGTTTCACTATAGGGTCAATTTTTATAATTGCCGCATGAGAAAGCGCGGTGATAATGGGCAGCGCAAGGATTATCTGTGCGATAACCATTGCAGACGGCGTATAGAGCAGTCCGAGAAAACCGAGCGGCCCGCTCCGCGACAGGAAGAGGTACACGAATAGTCCGACTACGACGGGGGGCAAGCCCATGAAGGTATTGAAAAGACTGATGATAAACCCTCTTCCCGGAAATTTCTTGAACCCGATCAGGGCGCCGGCGGGAAGCCCTGCGAACGTCGAAATCACGAGGGCAAGACCCGAAACTTTCAGGGAAAGAAAAATGATACCGAGCAACTCGGGATCAAGACCCGCTATGAGGATGAGTGCTTTCCTGAACCCTTCGATGAGAGAATCCATGGTCTTATTTTACCTGAAAAAATACGTTCTTAAGCACATACGACCAATATGGGGGTATCTCTGTATTGATTATTTGACAGACACACCTTTCTCTGATACTTTTAAACATATATCCTAATAAGGAGGGAGATTGTATGACCTGCGGAGCAAAACACAAGACCGCTGTGAAGAAAACCACGGCCAAGAAGACGACAGCGAAAAAGACCACCGCAAAACCGAAGACCAAAAAGAAGTAGTATCGGGACAGTCTGCATGATGACGAAGGGCGGCTGCAAAGTCGCCCTTTTTGTTTCTATAAGATGAAGCTTATTTCGTGTCTGTGTATAAAGTCGATATTGTTAACACCCTCCCCAACCCCTCCCCTCAAGGGAGGGGCGATTTTACTACCCTCTCCCTTGAGGGGAGAGGGCAAGGGTGAGGGTGTTTAATAGTTTATACACAGACTCTATTTCGCATTCGGAGTAAAAAGCTGATTCCCGTTTTTGTCCTTAAACGATCCAACCGCCTGTTGCCCTTCCTTCGATATGAGCCAGTCAATAAATTGCATGGCCTCTTTATATTTCACATGGTTGTGTTTTTCAGGATTCACCGCCATCACTCCATATTGATTGAAGAGGACAGGATCACCCTCAAGGACAACCGACATTTCGGGCCGGTCCTTGTCCTTTGTCGCAAGCCACGTGCCCCTGTCAGTCAGGGTATACGCCCTTTTTTCATTTGCGATCCTCTGGGTTTTCTCCATACCCTGGCCGACTTCGAGATACCATGGCTGCCCGTTCGGCTCGATTCCCGCCTTCTTCCAGATTGCGAGTTCTTTTGTATGGGTGCCTGATTTATCGCCTCTCGAAACAAAAGGCCGGGCACTTTCCGCAACCTTCCGGAATGCGTCTGCTGCTGACTTAGTGCCCTTTATTGCAGCGGGATCATCAGGCGGACCGATGAGAATGAAGTCGTTGTACATTACCTCATGACGGTTTACAAAAAATCCTTCCTCTACCGCCTTCATTTCCTGTTCCTTTGCGTGGACAAGAACAAGGTCTGCATCTCCCCGTTTCCCGACCTCGATAGCTGCCCCTGTTCCCACTGCGACAACATCGACTTTAATCCCGGTTTTCTTCTCGAATATCGGCAGAATGTAGTCCAACAACCCAGAATTCTGTGTACTCGTAGTCGATGCACACAGTATCCGCATCTCAGCTGAAACGACTGAAACAGTCAAGAGTGTGAAAATAAGTATTCCTGCGAAACTTATATTTAATTTCATGCTATTACGATTTGTCTATCAGTCTGCCGTCGACCATCTTAAGGATTCTGTGGCAGCGCTGCGCAAGAGGTTCATTGTGGGTAACGATTATAAAGGTTATGCCCTGCTCCCTGTTCAGGTCAGAAAAAATCCTAAAGAGCTCTTCTCCGGTTGCGGTATCGAGATTCCCGGTGGGTTCATCCGCCAAGACGACTTTGGGATGGAGCAGGAGCGCCCGCGCAACAGCAACACGCTGCTGCTCCCCGCCTGAAAGTTCTCCCGGTCTGTGGCGCTTTCTCCCGGACAATCCCATCCGGGCAAGGAGGTCCTCTGCTTTTTTGCTCACTTCTTCATGACTTGCCCCTCCGCCCCCTGTCAGCCCGATAAGGCCCGGCATCATTATATTCTCGAGTGCGGTAAATTCAGGGAGGAGGTGGTGGAACTGAAAGACAAACCCTACGGTCCTGTTCCTGAATGCTGCAAGGGCATACCTGTCCAGGGAAAAGACATCGGTACTCTCATAGAAGACATCTCCTGAAGTCGGCCTGTCCAGCGCCCCGAGGATATGGAGGAGTGTGCTTTTCCCTACACCCGATGCGCCGACAATCCCGACCATTTCCCGCTCATGGATAGAGAGTTCAATCTCCTTCAGCACCTTGATTTCACCCGCATCGGTCGCAAAGGATTTGTTCAGGTTTTTTGTCTCAATGAATGTATTCAAAAACTCACGACCTCCACGTTATTTTTCTTTCTTTGATCCCGTGATATCCTTCATCTTATCACCTGTTTTTCTGAGGCCATCCGCCACCTTGTTTGTGGTGTCCCTGATATCCTCTGTCCTGTTTTTTATCTTATCGGCCTCTTTTGCGATCTCTCCACTTTTTTTATTGATGACTTCTCCTGCCTTTTCCGATTGTGTCCCAAACCAGCGGAAGGGCTTGCCCCCCTGCCACAGGGAAAGGGCAAGAAAAATTATCACCGCGAGAATTGCAAGGCCGATGAGTCTGAATATCCCTTTGAACATACCTTACTCCTTTTCAGGCGCCGCCTGATTATTCATATCTCAAAGGCTCCACGGGATTAAGTCTTGCCGCCTGCCATGCGGGATAAATCGTTGCGAGAAAACTGATGATGAGCGCGGAAAGGGATACGGTCGCAAAATCTGAGAAACTCATTTTTACTGGCAGATGACTCAGGTAATAGACATCCGCGGGAAGTTTGATGATCTGGTACGTATTGAGAATATAGCTGAGGAGATATCCGCCCACCACACCGATAATCGTCCCGACCAAGCCGATAACAAACCCCTGAAGCATGAAGATGGCCATAATCCCTCTGTCCGTCGCACCCATGGCCTTGAGGATGGCTATCTCCCTTTTCTTCTCGATGACGTTCATAATCAGGTTGCTTACTATATTGAATGATGCGACAAGGATGATAAGGATAAGGATAACAAACATTGCAAATTTTTCCAGTTTCAGCGCGGAGAAGAGATTCTTGTTCATCTGCATCCAGTCCCGCGCATAGAGCGGGAAAGAGAATTTGTCCTGTAATTTCTCCCTCACCGAGGCAGCCGTATAAATATCATCCAGTTTCAGCTGAATGCCGGTCACTTCGTCCTTCATGTCGAAAAAATCCTGTGCCGCACTCAAATGGGTAAGTACGAGGTTCGAGTCATACTCGAACATGCCGATTTCGAAAATTCCCGCCACCTTGAACTGTCTTATTTTCGGGAGCATGCCGAGCGGGCCTATCTTTCCGATCGGAGACAATACATTAATGACATCTCCCTGGAACACGCCAAGACTGCTCGATAGTTCCCTCCCGATGATGATTCCCGGCATATCGCTCTTTTTGCTCAGGTTTTCGATACTCCCTTCTTTCATATGGCGTGTTAATTCCGTAGTATGTATTTCCGTCTCCGGGGATATCCCCCTAAGGAAAACACCATGCGCGCGTTTCCCTGAAGACACCATGACCTGTCCAAGCACAAAGGGAGAGGAGGACACGATGTCCTTTTCCCCACCGAGACGGTCCATCACCTCATGGTAATCGGGGATGGCGCCCTTAAAACTGAGGATAACTATATGCGCGTTCACCCCGAGTATCTTCTTCTGAAGGTCCTCATGGAATCCGCTCATCACCGACAGGACGACGAGGAGTGCCATGACACCGACAGCAACTCCACCGACGGATATCAGGGTGTTCACCGAAATACCCCTGTGCCTTTTCTTGGTTCTCAGATATCTGAGGGCTATGAATAACTGGTACGGAAGGTTCATGTTCCCCCCTGCTTTTCGCCCCTTGCCAGGGAAGTAAAGAGGGGGGCAGAGAATAGAACAGTCAAGCGGTAGCGCTTCACTGCTTAAAGTTCCGGTTTGAGCTGCGGAAACAGGATAACGTCTCTGATAGACGGCGAATTGGTGAGAAGCATCACCAGCCTGTCTATTCCGATACCCTCTCCTGCCGCGGGAGGCATACCGTATTCAAGCGCTCTCACGAAGTCTTCGTCCATGGAATGGGCCTCTTCATCCCCCTTTAACTTTGCTTCCACCTGTTCCATGAACCGCTGCTTCTGCTCCATAGGATCATTCAGTTCCGAAAAAGCGTTTGCAATTTCTCTCGAAGCGATAAACAGTTCGAACCGTTCTGTCAGTGCAGGATTGTCGGGTTTCCGTTTTGCAAGGGGGGAAAGCTCAACGGGGTGGTCAATAATGAAAGTAGGCTGCACCAGCAGGGGTTCGACTTTTTCCTTGAATATCTCGTCGAGAAGCCTCCCGAGTGAGATATTGTCCTGGATATCGATTTTCTGTGACTTTGCCCACTCCTTTGCCTTTTCAAGATCGGTGACTATTTCCTGCGGAACTCCCTGCTGCAGGAGCGCATCGAGCATAGTAATTCTCGGCCAGGGCGGGGTGAAATCTATTACGGTATCTTCAAAGGGTACCTTCAGGGTGCCGAGCGTCTTCTGTGTGACAAACGAAAGCAATTCTTCAGTCAGGGAC
The DNA here is from genome assembly GCA_022013235.1 of Thermodesulfovibrionales bacterium. GTDB lineage: Bacteria > Nitrospirota > Thermodesulfovibrionia > Thermodesulfovibrionales > SM23-35 > JAKLQR01. Next base: position 7,563 of record JAKLQR010000037.1, read on the forward strand.
ATCAGGAACCGGTAATCGCGGTACGCGATATAGAACTCGAGCATCGAAAATTCCGGGTTATGTTTTACGGAAATCCCTTCGTTCCTGAAATTCCTGTTCAGTTCATAAACCCGCTCATATCCGCCTACAAGCAGTCTCTTCAGGTAAAGTTCGGGGGCAATCCTCAGATAGAGATCAACGTCGAGGGCGTTGTGGTGTGTCCTGAACGGCCGCGCGGTTGCGCCTCCCGGAATCGGCTGCATCATCGGCGTCTCCACTTCGATGAACCCCTGGGATTCGAGAAAATCCCTGATCGCTTTGATAATCATACTTCTGGCAATAAAGGTCTTCCTTACGTCCGGATTCACGATCAGGTCGACATATCTCTGCCGGTACCGTGTCTCGATATCCTTTAACCCATGCCATTTTTCCGGGAGCGGCCTCAGGGATTTCGCAAGCAGGACAAATTCTTTGACTTCAACGGTAAGCTCATTGGTCTTCGTCCGGAAGAGGTTTCCCTTCAATCCGACGATGTCCCCGATATCGGTCTTTTTCAGGAGCGTATATGTCTCTCCGAGGAACTCTTTCTTGAAATACACCTGTATCTTCCCGGTTGTATCCTGGATATGCGCAAATGCTGCCTTGCCGAAGTCGCGCATGGCGACAATTCTTCCGGCAAGTGAACAGGCAACAGGGTCGGCCTCAAGAGACTCCTTCGATGCAGCTCCGTATTGTCTGTGGAGGTCTTCTGCATGGTCATCGGCAAAGAAAGAACCGCCGAAGGGGTCTATCCCTAATTCACGCAGGTCTTCGAGTTTTTTGATCCTTTGTGCGATAAGCTCGTTGATTTCTTCCATATATCAGTGTTCTACTGCAAAACTCTGTCTGAAATAAGTGCTCAAATATGATACCACAAGACTCAGAAAACGAACTTTTTTATTCTTCAATTTACCAATGAGAACCTTTGTAAAGCCTCTTGTTGTCATTCCGGCTTGTCCGGAAACTTTCTTGCAAATAAACACTGCAACCCTGTACTGAAGAAGGATTCCGGACAAGCCGGAATGACAGAAGTTTGCCAAGGTTGTTTATCAATAAATGTGGCTTTACTTATGAACTCCTTAGTGCCATAAGACTCGACAGGCTAAGGTATTGTTATTTGCCGCTCTCGGCCATCCGTTCGAGGACTAACAGTTTTGTCGTCTCACCTACCGCGATCAGGGTATCGCCTGCTTCTATCACGGTGCGGAATGTCGGGTTAAATTTCATCTCGCCGTTCACCTGCTTGATCGCAACAATGATAATGCCAAGTTCCCGCCCTATCCCGCATTGGTCCAGACTCTGTCCCGCCAGCCCGGAGCCCTGCTGAATAATGATCTCCTCCATCTGCAGATCGATATTGCCGCTCCTGGTGGCAAACTCGATAAAATCCACTACTGCGGGCTTTAATACCGTATGCGCGATCCTCAGCCCCCCGATATGATACGGGGATACAACCCTGTCGGCGCCCGCCCTGAGGAGCTTCTGCTCAGAACCCTCTTCGCCTGCCCTTGCCACAATAAGGAGGTCTGGATTCAAGACCCGTGCGCTCAGCACTACATAGAGATTCTCTGCATCTGTCGGCAAAACGGATATCAGGCACTTTGCTCTCTCGATCCCAACTTTTTTGAGAAGATCATCTTTTGTCGCGTCTCCCTGGATAATCAGCATTTCCGCCCGTTCATCTGCATCAAGCAGGACGTCATTCTTTTCAATGATAGAAAACGGCAACTTCTTGTGTTTCAGTTCCCGCGTGATGATTTTCCCCATCCTCCCGTACCCGCAGACGATATAATGGTCCTTTAACTGCATCAGTCTCTTTTCCAATCTCTTCCTCCCGTATATTTCATGCAATTCACCCTCGATAATAAGCTTGGCGCCGATGCCAAGCGCATAAAATACCGTCCCTACTCCCCCGACAACGAGGACTATCGTAAAGATCTGTCCATTGCGGGAAAGCACATGAATCTCTCTGTAGCCGACCGTGGTGAGGGTTATGATCGTCATATATAAGGAATCAAAAAAATTCCATTCCTCGACAAGCATGTACCCGGCAGTACCAACGGCAATAACGCAAATTATAAAGAGCGAGGCAAGAACGAGTTTCCTTTTCAGGTCCTCCACGTATCAGTATCCTTCTCCACAGTTTATTGAAACCTCAAAGGATATTCTACCACGAGCAGAGGCTCTCTGCTGCTTCCCGTTCACCACGTCGCGAAAAGCGCTTTCATGTTTTGCAGTTCCTCTGAGAACCCGGAGGCCCTTCGGAGCCGGAAATCCCCGTATGTGCTGATGTGCAGACCGTCGGGGGAATCTTCTACCCTCACCGCGCCGTCCGTGTCCGTCCTGTATACTGAAATGCCCTCAAGGGCGGCGAGCATTTCCTGATGGGGATGACCGAAGGAATTACCGCATCCCGCGCTGATGACTGCTGCAGCCGGAGAAATGACCCTGAAAAATGGACCATGCGCAGAATTCCTGCTGCCGTGATGCGGCACCTTGAGCACATCGCTCCTGAGCCACCCGCCAAGCTGCAGAATATTCTCTTCAGCCTCCTGTTCGATATCGCCGGAGAAGAGGAATGCATGGTGACCGGAAATTTTCAACACGAGCGAATCATTGTTTGCCTCAACATACCCGCTC
>JAKLQR010000006.1 GCA_022013235.1 Thermodesulfovibrionales bacterium
GAATGCTTTTGGACGATATTTTTAAATTATATGAACACGACCTTGAAATTGTAGAGGAAAGGATCAGGGACCTTTTCAATAGCCCCGTACTTACCATACCTCTTATCGGCAAATATATCCTGGACGGCGGGGGCAAAAGGCTCAGGCCGTTGATTTTGCTTCTGAGCTCCGACCTTGCCGGGTACCACGGAGACGCCAGGTTTACTCTTGCCGGGATCGTCGAATCGATCCATACCGCCTCATTGCTCCATGACGATGTAATCGACGGAGCTGATATAAGAAGGGGGAAATCTCCTGCTCATGCAGTCTGGGGGAACCAGATCGTCATCCTCGTCGGCGACTTCCTCTATTCAAATGCCCTCAGACTTGCGGTGATGCAGAAGAGCCAGAAGATCATGGAAGCACTCTCGGAAGCGACAACCAGGATGACAGAAGGAGAGATTCTCCAACTCGCGAAAACCGCAGATCCAGACATTACGGAAGAAGAATACCTCAGTATCGTATCGGCTAAAACTGCTGTCCTCATCTCTGCTGCATGCAGGATCGGCGCTATTCTTGGGTCTCTCCCCAGGAAAAAAGAGGACGCCCTCGCACGATTCGGAATGAAAGCAGGGATTGCCTTTCAGATGGCCGATGATATACTTGATTATATGGCCGACGAAGGAGAACTTGGGAAACGTCTCGGTAAGGACCTCAAGGAGGGAAAGATCACGCTTCCCCTCTTATACCTGCTGAAAACAGCTTCTGAAAAAGAAACTGAGGAGGTCAAGTCAATTATCAGAGGTCCCTTTAAAATAAGCGGCCTCCGGAAAATACTCAGGCTTTTTCAGAAATATAATTCGATCGAGCTGTCATTGCAGAGAGCACAAGATCTTATTACTGACGCAAAGAATGAACTTTCCGTGTTTCCCGATTCCAGGTCCAGGGAAGGTCTTCTTGCGGTAGCTGATTACACTTTACAGCGAAGAAAATAAATGCACCCTTTGGTTGAACTCGCAAAAAAGAGTGTTGAGACCTATATCAGAGAGGGGATAAAACTCACCCCCCCTGAACCCCTTCCTCCCGAGATGTCCGGAAAAGCAGGGGTTTTTGTCTGTCTGAAGAAACGCGGTGAACTGAGAGGATGTATAGGGACCTATCAACCTGCGTGTGAATCTGTCGGTGAAGAGATTATCATAAATTCGCTCTCCGCTGCGACAAAAGATCCGAGGTTCAGTCCTGTATCAGAGGAAGAGCTGAACGATCTCACTTACTCTGTCGATGTCCTCTCTCCTCCTGAAAAAATTGCCGGTTTCTCTGATCTGAATCCCAGGAAATACGGTATAATTGTGAAGAGCGGTTCCCGGAGAGGACTGCTCCTTCCGGACCTTGAAGGCGTCGATACGGTTGAAGAGCAGATACGGATCACAAAAATGAAAGCAGGGATACTGCATCATGAAGAGGTAGAACTGTATCGTTTCGAGGTAAAGAGGTATATATGAATGATATCCCGTTCCAAGGCACCATTCAATCCATAGGGCTTCCCCAGCTACTCTCGCATTTTCGCAGCCAGAGAAAAACAGGGACCCTCGTCATAAAATCTCTGGCGTTCACCAAGAAAGTATATTTCCAGAAGGGTGATGCCATTTTTGCCTCATCAACGTATGAAGATGACAGGCTTGGAGAGATGCTGGTCAAAGCAGGAAAAATCACCCTGGAGCAATACGACAAAGCTTCTGAAGTCCTGAGGGAAACCCGCAAGCGGCTCGGCGCAATTCTCGTGGAACTAGGATATATCAACCCGAAAGACCTTTTCTGGGGCGTGAAATACCAGGTAAAGGAGATTATCTGCAGCCTGTTTCAGCTTGAAGAGGCCGAATACGATTTTATAGAAGGGACAATTCCCACCAATGAAGTCATTACCCTGAAAATGAGCATGGGGAATCTCATTTATGAAGGAGTAAAAAGAATTGATAACCTAACAAGGATCAGGAACGAAATGCCCGCTTCAGATACAGTCCTGAAACTGAGCGCCGACCCTGCCACACTCTTCCAGGACATTGAACTCAGCTCCCAGGACAGGAAGATGCTTTCTTTCGTTGACGGCGTCAAAACCCTGAAAGAGCTGATAGACAATGCCTTGATCGGTTCATTCGAAGCCATGAAAACACTGCATGTGTTGTGGACCATCGGCGTTGTTGATGAAAAGAAGAAAGCGCCTGAAACAATGAGGGAACAGGCTCCGGAACATACCGAGACCTTTTCTGTGGGAGAAATTCTCCAGTCCGTTACCGAGTCTGAAGAAGAATTTATCAAGAAAGCGGACCAGTTGTTTCTCAAGCTCGAAGTTCTCGGTGAACATGAACTTCTCGAAGTCAACGAACATGCTGATGAGGAAACAATAACGAAGAACTACTATCGGTTGACCAGAGAATTTCACCCCGACCGGGCTTACAGTTCTGCAGACCCCTCTTTACAAGACAAACTGACCCTTATTTTCGATAAACTGACCCGTGCCTATACATACCTTAAAAGGATTCAGGAGAAGCAGCAGACGGCTCCCCTTGAAGAAGAGAAAAAAGAGACGATTCCTGTAAGCAACGGCAGTGACTCTTTCAAAAAAGGCGTTGAAGCGTTCAGGACAGGAAATTTCTCTGGTGCTATCGATGCGTTCAGGGTAGCGACCAAACTTGATCCGGAGAACGCCAAATACTGGAGCCACCTCTCTCTTGCCTTCACGAGGGTTCAGAACGGATTTGAAGAATCCGAGCGTGCATCTCTCGAAGCAATCAGGCATGAACCTGGGAACGCCGACCACCTTGTAAACCTTGGAATGATCTATATGAAAAAAGGCATGAAAGAGAATGCCCTGAAACAGTTCCGGCAAGCCCTCACGCTGGACCCGGAAAATACACGGGCAAAAAAAGGTATTAAAAATATCAGCGGATAACTGTTCCCCTGCGGAACACCCCACTTTTTCCCCCTTTTTTCCCGATGAGCATAACCTCCGTAATTACCATTCCCTTATCGACCGATTTACACATGTCGTAGACTGTCAACCCTGCTATTGCAGTCGCGGTGAGCGCCTCCATTTCAACTCCGGTCTGGCCGGAAACTTTCACGGTCGACTGAATATCTATTCTGTTCTTTTCTGTGTCAGTTTTGAATTCTATCGCAACCGAGGAGATTTTCAAGGGATGACACATCGGAATGAGTTCGCTCGTCTTCTTTGCAGCCATAATTCCGGCAACCCTGGCGACCGCGAGCACATCTCCTTTCGGCATCTGATCGTCCAGAATAAGCTGCAGGGTTTCGCGTTTCATGACAACCGAACACCGGGCGACCGCCTCTCGCTGGGTCACCGGTTTTTTTGATATATCGACCATCCTTGCCCTTCCCTGCCTGTCGAGATGAGTCAGTTTTTTCATGATAATTCCTCTGCTGTGACAGATTTATAAAAATTATAGCATTTTCCAATGCCTGTTCAGAGGATGCGGTTCCGAAACAGAATGATTCCGGTGCGTTTGGATAAGGAAAGGATTGCCTTCAGTCCGGCAAACACTCTGTTTATTTCTCCGTATCAGGGTCTCCGCATGCCCTTCCCTTGAAATGGAAGAAAAATCTGAGTCCCTTCCTGACCTTTTCAGAAAATATCTTCGGAGCGATATATGCGCCAGCAACCCGCTTGTTGATCTCTCCCAACGTCGGATAGGGATGGATTGACGATGCAACTTTGGAGAGTTTCGTGTTCCCGTTCAGGATGGCAACCCATTCACTGATCAGGTCACCTGCATGCGGTCCCAGTATTTGAATCCCGATCGGCTTTTCTCTGTCGTCAAGGAGCATTTTTATCTTTCCGGTCAATGCTCCTTCCGCGAGGCTCCTGTCGTTATTCCTGAATTCTTCTGTCCAGACCGTGTAACGAATGCCTGCGGCCTTTGCCGCTTTCTCGTTCATCCCGATATTTGCAAGTTCAGGGTCTGTATAGGTAACCCACGGGAAATACGTGTAGTTCACTTTCCGCGGAATATGGAAGATTGCGTTGCTCACCACAATTCCCCCTTCGTATCCGGCAGCATGCGTAAACTGGTGGGTGCCGGTAACATCTCCCGCGCCATAGATATGTTTCTGTGTAGTCCTGAGCCTTGCATCGAGCTTGAGTCCTCTCCTTTCAGTCGCAACACCTATGGATTCGATACCCAGCCCTGACAGATTTGCTTTCCTTCCTGTGGCAACAACGAGGGCCTCAGCCAGTATGTTCTTCGTTTCATTCCCCTTCTTGAATATAACTTCTTTTTCATTTCCAAGATCATTGACCCTCACCACTCCTGAATCGAGATAAAATTGAATCCCTTCCGCTTCAAGTATTTCCCTGAGAATCGACGTCATATCTTCGTCATCGAAACCGAGGATGGTTCCGAGACGTTCAACCACATATACTTTGGCGCCGAGCCTGGAAAAGGCCTGCGCGAATTCAATCCCTATCGGACCGCCGCCGAGTATAACCATCGACCGGGGAAGCTTCTTCAGGGAAAAAACATCTTTATTGGTAAGGCAGGCGGTTGTATCAATGCCCTCAATCGGAGGGACCGCCGGTGAAGAACCGGTCGCAATAACCCAGGTATGCGCGGAGTATATCTGACCGTTCAATCGGACAGCATGTTCATCGATGAACTGCGCATCTCCATAGAGGACTTTTGCTCCGAGTTTACAGAACCGTTCCTCGGAGTCGTGTTCCTGTATTCTGCTGATTACCGACTGTATTCTTGCCGCAACCTTTTCGAAGTCTACAGGCGGCAACTCTATGGCAGGCAGCCCAAAGTTCTCTGAAGTCCTTATCAAGCGGGCTACCTGTGCTGTCCGTATCAGCGTCTTGCTCGGTACACATCCGTAGTAGAGACAGTCGCCGCCCAACCTTCCCTCTTTTTCTATGAGGAGCGTTTTTGCGCCTGCCTGTGCTGAACCGGCTACAACCGTCAGTCCTGCAGCTCCCCCTCCGAGAACCGCGATATCATAGTCATACTGACTCATACGTCCCTCCAATCCGTCGGAAAATTGTATGCGTTATTCTCCCTTTTTTGCCCTGTACCAGCCGATCAGTTTCTTCACAGTCAGGGGAAATATCCCGATAAGCACAAACGAGAGAAGTAAACCCGGCGAAAGAATCCCTCCGGGAGAATCGATCTGAGCAAGCTCTTTCCCTGCGTTCACATAAACCAGGGTGCCGGGCAGCATCCCTAATTGTGATACCCAGTAGAACTTGAAAAGAGGCATTGTGGTAAGCCCCATAAGGATATTAATCATCCAGAAAGGAAAAACCGGGAGTAACCGCAGGGTGAAAAGATAGAAAGCGCCCTCTTTCGCTATTCCTTCATTCACTTTCTGAATCCTGTCGGCAAATTTTCCTTGTATCCAGTCCCTCAGGAGAAAACGGGAGAAAAAACATGCAATCGTCGCACCGATGGTGCTGGCAAAAGACACAATAACCGTCCCAGTCAGGAGGCCAAAGAGCGCGCCTCCCGCAAGAGTCAATATCGCTGCCCCGGGGAGTGAGAACGACGTGGCGAGAATATAGAGAATCATGTATGACACAATAACCATTGCGGGATGTTCAGCATACAATGCTTCGAACTTCGCTTGTGATTCCTTGATATAGGAAAGAGTCAAATACTGGCCGAGATCGAATACTTGAAATGCAATTATAAAGAGTACGATGACAAATGTAATTGCGATTTTTTTGATTGTCTTTTTATTCATATTTTTTAATAGCTTCATGCGAATACCCGTATTCGCAAATATGTTTTTGAACACTCTCTGAACTTTTCAGATTAATCGTTGAGGAAACAGAAAGGGTCCTTTTCGTCATAAATATTCAGTCCGAAGCTGTGTGCTACGGCGAGACAGCCTCCGCATACCGCGTGGAGTTTGCAGGTGTGGCATGCCCTGCATCCTTCACGATACCGTTGTGCCTGAGGGGAATCGTATATCTCAGCGATGCTCTGTTGAAATGTATTTCCTATCGGCGACGGGAACTTTCTGCAGGCATGCACCTCGCCGTCTGAAAGCACTGCGAGAAAATTAAATGCAGCTCCGCAGCCAAATGTGGTGCATCCCCCGAATGGTTCAAGCCCCTTTTTATAGGAGAGCACACTGAGCATATTGTCTTTTAAACCAAGAACCGGGTACTGCTGAACTGCCTTTTCATAGGAATCGAGAAACGCAATATATTCTTCCTTCTCCGGGAGCATGAGATTTGCACCTTCACCGACCATCGAAAGCCTGTTAAAGTGGAATCTGTCTGCACGTTCATTCAGGATCTCTGCAAGAGGGATAACCTCTTGCATATTGTTTTTTGTAAGGGTCAGCATCACCATCGAAAATATATCCAGTTCCCTGAGCACTTTGAGAAATTCCATGACCCGATCGAAATGCCCCTCCCCGCGAATGGAATCATTCTGCGCCTGAAGACCTTCAAGGCTTACCTGAAAATGTGTCGGTTTCTGAATCGCTATCAGGTCCTCAATCTTTTCTCGCCCAGTCGGATTGCCGAGGATACCGATACTAAACCCCCTCTCCGACGCTGCACGGTAGAGATCGGGAAAATGGGGGTACAGAAAAGGATTCCCGCCGGTGAAGCTTACCGCTTTCATGACATGCCTGTTCCTGCAGAACACGCGGACATCATCAAGTATTTGTATCCCCTGCTCAAGACTCATCGGCGAACGGGCGCTCCTGTCATAACAATGACGGCAGTGGAGGTCACAGGCTTGTGTGATATGCCACTGGAGAGTAAAACTGTGGGATGAAAGGAAACTCTTGTCCACATAGTCATTCAGAGGAAAAATAGATTGATCACGTATGAGCTGAGAAAACGGAGACAGAAGAATCCCCTCTTGAACAGCCTCGTCGATAATACTGTCAATCATACCAACCGGTACGTTCCCTTCCTTTGCAGCACTTTCAGTGCTGATCTGCTCATCCGTGATCTTGAGCGCCAGCAGGTCATTCTGTGATGCTACACGGTATTTCACTCTTTTTCCCACGGGATCATTCCAGATAAGCACGAGTTCTCTGCCCGGCGCCGGATCAGTATGTGTCTCTGTTCTGTCCCGCGCAAGGAGAGGAGGAAGGTTTTTCCAGGAGAGGTCCAGCAATCTTACCGTTGGATTCAGGCAGATTTCCGAGGTGACTTCCGGAATGGTGACTTCACTCCTCCGGACATCCTCAATCGTGGATTCAAGGCGGGCGAGATCAGGGAGGAACTTTGGCATTCCCTGTCCGCCCGCCTGAATGAGATCTCTTATCAGTGGTGCAGAATCAGCTGACAACTTTCTATCCCCGACCAATCTGTCCCATCGTTCAGGACCAGCAATTGAACGACATGCCGTATAGAGTTCAGTATGTTCTTCAGCCTGAAATGTTCTCATGGAATTCATGATAGCATAGTGCAAACCTGCACTATTTTTTTCCGGTTCAACTGCTCGGAGCAGGAGCCTCTTTTGCCGGCGCCTGGGGTTCCTGAGTTTGTGCCGGGGCTTCTTTTTGTATCTCATTGCCGGGAGGAGCAGGCTGCTGTGGCTGCTGAGGTGTACATCCTATGCTTGCTCCTGTTAGGAGACTGGCGACACTAATGCCTGCAAGTATCCTTTTAAAATCCTTCTTATCCATATATTCACCTCCTTTCTTCATAAGTTTTCCCAATCTGTCATGGACAGGGGGAAGCAGGATAGGCTTCCCTTGGTCTCAGATATAGGCATAGTCTATCCGTTTCCTGGCATCAATAGAAAAAGCATATCAAGCGGTAGAGTATGTGTCAAGAACCTGGAGGGTATTGAACAGAAAAGACCTTTGTGGGAGCTCCTGTCAGAATTCGTAGCCGAAAAGGGCAATTTCCTTGCTGAATATCTTCTCTAGTTTCTTTTTTTCGCTATTCGTGAGGATCTCCCGGTAATGTCTTTTGTCATTCCGGAAAGAGGATTTCGCTCTTGGAAGCTTCGGCTTTTCCGGGAAGCCAAGGAGACTTGATATAGTTTCGACCTCGCTTGCTAAATTCTCGAACAGACAAACTCTATCTACTACGATATTGTCGTCTATTGTATATACTGCATACCCGCGTTTCCTTAAACTTCCCAGTCTTTTCGAATCGATAAAATGCGAGAGCGCAGGACGTGGTTCTTTCTTATAGCGCCAGTAATATAAGGACATTACGCGGTCCCATGGATTTCTCTCGAAACAAAATTTGTAATAACTGTCCCATATCTGGTCTCCGATAATCTTTTTGACTTCCCTAGCCGTAATGTGGTTATAGAACCGCTTTCTTTTTTGTTTCACCAGAAAGAGCAGGTAATCGCCGAAAGAGTAATCGGAAAAGGGGATTATATAATTCTGTGGCCCCCTGTACCCCAGGTTGCGCCTCATTATCTCATCCTCCGGGGTGATCGGGGTAATGATGTCATGCTCACCACAGAACCGGGAGAGGGCAATCTCCATGCTGGTGCCGGCGGTCTTCTCCGTTTTCAGAAATATAAATTTGTATTTATGAGAAATAATCATTATATTTCATACCTGATGCGCCTGTTTGGGTATCTTTCAGGTCTCGTGTTGCGGCGTATTTCCAGGAGATTCTTTTGATCCCAAAGGCTGGACATATACCTTAAAATACACTCCTCCAGACACTGTTAATAGCAGTCTCATAATAATAAAACATAAATAATCTCCCTCACCCTTGCCCTCTCCCTCCGGGGGAGAGGGGATTATAGTAAGTTCCTCCCCATTGATGGGGGAGGGTTGGGAGAGGGTGAAATATAAATACTATTTTGAGACCGTTAATAATTTCCTAATATTTAAGTATAAACTAAATGCAAATAATTCTAAAAGTGAGAAGAAAGGTTGACATATGTAATGTGAAAAAGTTAGTTTAACACTGTTACTATAACTTAACAGCGTTAAGGCTTATTGAATGGGTGCCAAGGAAAAGAGGGTCAAGAACAAAGAGGAGTTCCGCAGGGAGATTCTCAATTCAGCCCGCGAGCTTTTCATTGATGATGGGTACGAAAAGTTCTCCATGCGCAGACTTGCCGAAAAAATCGACTATTCGCCAACCACCATTTATCTCTATTTTAAGGGCAAGGACGATTTGCTTCTCGCTATTTGTGAAGAGGTTGCCGAACAATTTCTGACTAGGATGAGCCATATCAGATCGGTTCAGAGTAATCCTTACGAAGCCCTTCGTCAGGCCATGCTTTACCTCGTAGAGTTCGCGTTCGACAATCCGAATCATTACAAGATATTTTTTTTGACCAGGCCTAATGTTTACGGTACGCAAGAAGAATTTATGAAAAGAGAGTCAATGGCGCGGAATTCATATTTTGAATTCAGAAAAGTAGTGCAGGTTTGTATCGGAGCAGGGAAACTTCGCCCTATGGATATCGATGTATTAACGCAGGTGCTCGCAACAGCACCTCACGGCTTGATAACTATGATGCTCTATCGAAGTAGTTTCCCCTGGGCTGACCGTAGAGTCCTTGCTACGACATTGGTTGATGGGTTATTGAGGGGATTCCGAAAGTAATTTTATTGTCCTTAAAATCAACATCGTTAAGTATCCAATTTGAGGGTGATTATAAAAATTCAATATGGAAAGGTTATTGTATGAAAAAATTTAACAGAACCAAACTAATTGCCACCGTGGTCATTTTTCTCATCGGCCTTTTGCCGGGAGGCTGTGACACGCGGCAACAATCGCCGCCTCCTTCACCTATTCCGGAAGTGTCCGTAGTAATGGTACAGCCGCAACAGGTCATGTTAACCACTGAATTGCCGGGCAGGACCTCTGCCCACCTTGTTGCGGAAATTCGTCCCCAGGTCAGCGGCCTTATACAGAAGCGCCTGTTTACGGAAGGGTCCTATGTCAAAACCGGACAAGTACTCTACCAGATTGACCCGGCGCCTTTTCAGGCAGTGCTCGACAATGCGAATGCCTCCCTTGCCAGGTCCGAGGCAAATCTGCCTGCGATCCGGTCGAGGGCCGAACGCTTTAAAGAATTGCTCGCTGATAAGGCGGTCAGCCAGCAGGATTATGATGATGCGGCAGCCGCCATGAAACAAAACGAGGCTGATGTTCAATATTGGAGGGCGACGGTTGAGGCAGCTAGTATCAATATGGGATACACCCGCATCATCGCCCCAATCTCCGGCCGCATCGGTATATCCAACGTAACAGAGGGGGCGCTGGTGACGGCGCATCAGCCCGCAGCACTGGCTACTATTCAACAACTGGATCCGATTTATGTAGATGTTCCTCAATCTACCACAGAGTTGTTGCGCTTACAGCGTCGCTTAGAGGAAGGCCGCATCAAATACGAAGAAAGGAACCAGAACCAGGTCAAGCTTATCCTGGAAGACGGCACAGAATATCCGTTGGGAGGAACCTTGCAGTTCCGCGACGTCACTGTAGATCCGTCAACCGGTTCTGTCCACCTGCGAGTTATCTTTCCCAATCCGAAAGGTGTTTTGTTGCCGGGCATGTTTGTCCGGGCTGTGGTAAAAGAAGGCCTCAATAAACAGGCTCTCCTGGTCCCCCAGCAGGCTGTGTCACGAGACCCAAAGGGGAATCCTGTCGCTCTGATCGTGGATACTGACGACAAAGTCCGGCAGCGAATGCTCACGGTCGACCGCACCATCGGCGACAAATGGTTAGTTTCATCAGGCATTGCACAAGGTGATCGCTTGATCGTCGAGGGGATGCAGAAAGTAAGGCCAGGCGCTTCCGTTCAAGTTATTCCTTTTGATGACGGTACTAAGAATGTTCCTAAACCTGTAAATACGGCCCAGCCGGCCGCAAAATCCAACTAACGGAGGCGTGTGATGTTATCGAGATTCTTTCTGAATCGTCCGGTCTTCGCCTGGGTCATTGCTATTATCCTTATGGTTGCAGGCTTGCTGGCTATCTATAACCTGCCGATTTCGCAGTATCCACCCATTGCTCCTCCTTCCATTGCCATCACCGCATTCTATCCGGGGGCCTCGGCGGAAACGGTGGAAAACAGCGTAACGCAGATCATCGAGCAAAAGATGACCGGTTTCGACAAGATGCTGTATCTCTCCGCCAGCAGTGATTCGGCCGGCGCTTCCCGCGTTGAGCTGACCTTTGCCCCCGGAACCGATCCGGACCTCGCCTGGGCCCAGGTGCAGAACAAGCTCCAGCTCGCCATGGCGAGCCTGCCGGAGGTAGTGCAGCGCCAGGGTGTGAAGGTGAGCAAGTCCACCCGAAACTACCTGTTGCTCGTCGGCCTGATCTCGGAGGACGGGAGCATGGATGGGAATGACTTGAGGGACTATGCCCAATCCAACCTGGAGAAGGTGCTTTCGCGGGTGTCTGGGGTGGGCGAGGTGGAAGTTTTCGGCAGCCAGTATGCCATGCGGATATGGCTGAACCCCGTTAAACTGACCGATTACCGGATGACGGTTCAGGATGTGATCACAGCGCTGCGGGCCTACAACGTGGAAGTGTCCGCTGGCCAGTTCGGCGGCGCGCCCGCGGTCAAAGGCCAGCGCCTGAATGCCGCTATCATCGTTCAAAGCATGCTCAAGACGCCCGATGAGTTTGCCATGGTCCCCCTCCGCACCAACCCGGATGGGTCCGTCGTGCGGGTCAAGGATGTAGGGCGGACAGAACTCGGGACCGAATCCTACGATATCGAAGCCTATTTTAACAACAAGCCCTCTGCTGTGCTTGCCATTCGTCAGGCAGCCGGCGCCAATGCACTGGATACAGCCGATGCCATCAGGGCTAAAATGGAAGAGATGAGCCATTTTTTCCCCGCCGGCATAAAGGTCATTTATCCCTATGACACCACCCCATTCGTCACGGTGGCCATCAATGAGGTGGTGAAGACCCTTTTCGAGGCGATCCTGCTGGTTTCCCTGGTGATGTATTTGTTCATGGGAAATATGCGGGCCACCCTGATCCCAACTATTGCGGTGCCGGTGGTAATCCTGGGAACGTTTGCCGTGCTTGGGCTTTTCGGGTTCTCCATCAACATGCTCACCATGTTCGCCATGGTGCTGTCCATCGGTCTCCTGGTGGACGATGCTATTGTGGTGGTGGAGAACGTAGAACGGATAATGAGAGAAGAAGGACTTTCACCCCTGGAGGCCACGCGCAAATCCATGGACCAGATCACCAGCGCCCTGATCGGTATCGGGCTGGTGCTCTCGGCGGTCTTCGGCCCGATGGCTTTTTTCGGGGGGTCAACGGGTGTCATCTACCGTCAGTTCTCCGTAACCATCATTGCCTCAATGCTCCTTTCGGTAGTAGTGGCCCTGGTCCTGACGCCGGTGTTGTGTGTATCTTTTCTCAAGCCTGTGCCCAAGGGGCATGAATCGGCAAAGGAAGGGGTCTGGTTCATGCGACCGTTCTTCCGATGGTTCGACCGCATATTTTTACAGGCCAGAGACCGGTATCTGCAACTGGTGGGTCATTCCCTCTCAAAAAAGATACGTTATGTGGTTATATTTTTGGTGATAGTCGCAGCGATGGGGTTCCTGTTTCAGCGGATGCCCACCGCCTATCTCCCGGATGAAGATCAGGGAATCCTGTTGGTGCAGGCCTCGCTTCCGGCGAACTCGACCCTGGAGCAGACCAAGAAAGTCATGGAGGGCGTCAAAGACTATTTCCTGGATCACGAGAAAGATACCGTGGAATCCTGCATGGCGATTTCCGGCACAAACTTCTCCGGCCGCGGACAGAACGCGGGACTGGCATTCGTTAAGCTGAAGGCTTGGAAACTCCGCAACCGGCCGGACCTGAAGGTTGGCGCCGTGGCCGGAAGAGCCATGGGGCAATTTTCCAGGATCCGCAACGCCATGGTATTTGCCTTTCCACCACCGGCGGTCATTGAACTGGGCATGGCCAAGGGATTTGATTTTCAGTTGCTGGACCGGGGCGGTCTGGGCCACGCCGAACTGATGGTAGCCCGCAACCAACTCCTCGGCATGGCTGCACAGGACCCGGCATTGACGAAGGTCAGGCCTAACGGTCTGGAAGACGTGCCGGAATACCGGATTGACGTGGATTGGGAGAAGGCCGGCGCGTTGGGAATACCCATCACCTCGATCCACAATACGATCTCTGCTGCTTTCGGCAGCGCATATGTCAATGACTTCATCCAGGGCGGCCGTGTGAAACGGGTCTATGCCCAGGCCGATGCCCCTTACCGAATGCTGCCCCAGGATCTCGAAAAACTCTATGTACGCAACAACGCGGGCAAAATGGTTCCTTTTTCTTCCTTTGCGTCCGGCCACTGGACTTCCGGTTCTCCGAAACTGGAGCGCTTCAATGGTTTTCCGTCCCTGAATATCCAAGGCGAAGCTGCGCCGGGACGGAGTTCCGGTGAGGCGATGCTGGCTATGGAAGGATTTGTCAGGAAGCTGCCGCAGGGAATTGGTTTTGACTGGACCGGACTCTCCTATCAGGAGCGGCAGGCCGGTACCCAGACAGGCATTCTCTACGCTTTTTCGATTCTTGTTATCTTCTTGTGCCTGGCGGCTTTATATGAGAGCTGGCCCATCCCCATTTCGATCCTGCTGGCGCTGCCACTGGGGGTCATCGGCGGCGTGATCGGCTCGACACTCCGTGGTTTGCCCAACGACGTATATTTCCAGATCGCGCTGTTGACCACCCTCGGCCTGACCACCAAGAACGCCATCCTGATCGTC
>JAKLQR010000007.1 GCA_022013235.1 Thermodesulfovibrionales bacterium
AGTTCGAACCTCCGCGTCCGGATGCTGATGAGGATGCCGACAGCGATCATGTTTGAGAGGAGCGCGGTCCCGCCGTAGCTCATGAACGGCAGCGGTATCCCGACAACCGGCATAAGGCCCAGGGTCATACCCACATTCACAAAGAAATAGATAAAGAACATCGTGGTTATCCCGAGCGCAAGGAGCCGCCCGAAGTCATCCTTGGCCTTATTGACCGTATCAAGTCCCCGCACTATCAGAATAAGATAGAGAATCAGGAGTATCAGGCTCCCGAAAAACCCCCATTCCTCGGCGAAGACGGCAAAGATAAAGTCGGTATGTTTTTCAGGGAGGAACCTGAAGGGGCCCTGCGTCCCCTGCATATACCCTTTCCCGAAAAATTTCCCTGAACCGACGGTAATCTTCGACTGATTCAGATGATACCCGATTCCCGTGGGGTCAATCTCCGGCTCGATGAACGCGACCAGCCTGCTCTTCTGGTAGTCTTTTAACCCATGCCAGAAGATGTTCCCCAGGAACGGGAGCGATATCAGGCCGATAATGATAAAGAGCACCGCAACTCTTCTCTGGAGACCCCGGGCAAAGAGGAGTGAGATGAAAAGCGCGATGACGATGATTCCTGTTCCAAGGTCGGGCTGTTTAATAAGGAGGACGAAGGGGAGAAAAACTATCGTGAAGAAGGTGCGGAACAGGGCAAAGGTGTCGAGCGGCGGTTTGACCAGGCTCAGATAGTGTGAGAGCATGATGATGTATATGAGCTTGAAAAATTCCGAAGGCTGGAAGGAGAGCGGCCCTATGCTCAGCCATCTCTGCGCTCCCATACCGACCCTGCCGGTGATAAAGACCGCCATGAGGAGGAGAATGCCGGCAACATAGAACACCATTGCAAATCTGCTCAGCCATATGTAATCAAAACTCACAATAAAGAACAGGGTAATAAGTCCGAGGACAAGCCATACTCCCTGTTTGATATAGAATGATGAATGTCCTTCGGCTGCGAGAGGACGTGTCGCGCTGTATATGGTAAGGATGCCGATGAGCGAAATGAGCACGGTGACCGCGAGGGTCACCCAGTCGAAATTTTTTATCAGCCTGCGGTCGATTTTAAACATAGTGAAAAACAGGTATAGGAAATAGGTAAAGGTGATAACAGAAAAGATAAAAAGAAATCAAAGTGGCCTTCCCCGATAAGTGCTTGCCCAATCCTCTGCCTTTACCTGTGCCTGTGCCTGTGCCTTACCCTTACGGCGGGCATTTGGCGCATACGGACACAAAGAGTGATGTGGACAAATACCGGTCTCCCCGGTCAGGGAGAAGAACAACGATGACCCCGTCTTTCAGTTCGCTTGATTTCCTGAGTGCGATATTCATTGCAGCGCCGCTTGACATGCCGACAAATATCCCCTCTTTGACCGCGAGTTTCCTCGTGGTATCGAATGCTTCTTCGTCGTTCACATAATAATGCTCGTCGATCCTGCCCGGTTCGAATATCTTTGGCACGATGGACTCAGACATGTTCTTGAGCCCCTGAATGCGGTGGTGCGCAACCGGTTCCACCCCGATAATTTTGATGTCCTTGTTGTATTCCTTGAGTCTCTTGCTGACTCCCATGAGTGTTCCCGTTGTCCCCATGCCCGCGATGAAATGCGTGACGCGACCTTCCGTCTGTTCGATGATCTCTTTCCCTGTGGTTTCATAATGTGCAAGGACATTCGCTCCGTTATCGAACTGGTTCGGCATGAAGTATCTCCCGGGTTCCTCGTCGAATATTTTGTGGACAAGACGGATTGCGCCGTCTGTCGCTTCCTCGGAAGGGCTCAGGATAAGCTCTGCGCCGAAGGCCTCGAGAATCCTCCTCCGCTCAATGCTCACGCAGGCAGGCATGGTGAGTTTCACGCGGTATTGCTTTGCGGAAGCGACCATGGCAAGACCTATCCCGGTATTCCCCGACGTCGCTTCGAGAATGATCTTGTCCTTCGTCAGGGTACCCGCTTTTTCCGCTGCCTCTATCATGGAGAGGGCGATCCGGTCTTTGACAGAACCGCTGGGGTTATTCCCCTCGAGTTTCGCGAACAGCGTCACCAGCGGGTTCGGGTTCATTTCTATGGTTGTTATCGGGGTATTCCCAATGCACTGAAGGATGCCCATGGTCTATTATACTGGAAGTTTCTACGGTCCGGTCAAGCGGCTGCAGGGATTTAATATATTCATCGATTGCGATTTTCGCAATGGGTGCAGCGGCCCCTCCGCCATGTCCTCCGTGCTCAACAAGGACGGCGAGCGCTATTTCGGGTTTCTCCACCGGTGCGAATGCCACAAACCATGCATGGTCTCTGAACCGCTCGGCCTGTGAAGAGACGCCGCTTCTCATCGATACGACCTGAGCGGTTCCTGTTTTGCCTCCGACAGGGATGGATGATTTTGCGGCCCATCCTGTGCCGCCTGCTTCGTTCACGACGCCGAAAAGACCCTTTTTTACAATCTCCATGCTCTCAGCGCTTGCCTTCACCCGCCCAGTAAGTACCGGGGGTGAATCCTTGATTAGCGTGGGCTTATACACGTTTCCCCCGTTTGCCACGGTATTTATCATAAGCGCCATCTGGATCGGGGTGGCAGCAATGTATCCCTGGCCTATTGCAGCAATAAACGTTTCTCCCAGATACCAGGGCAGTTTCATGGTCTGGCGTTTCCACTGAGAGTTCGGTATGAGGCCATGGCGTTCCGGGCCGAGCTCGATCCCGGTTTCTGTCCCAAGCCCCAGGTTTGTTGCATATTCATAGATTTTATCGATCCCGAGGCGCTTCCCAACTTCATAAAAAAATACGTCGCAGGATTCCACGATTGCCTTATGAAGAGAAACGACGCCATGCCCCTGCTTGCGCCAGCAGCCGAAATGCCAGCTCCCATAGCGTATTCCACCCCTGCAGTCCACTTTTGTCTCAGGGGTAATGACTTTCTGTTCAAGTCCCGCAATGGCGGTGACGATCTTGAATGTTGAGCCCGGAGGGTACTGGCTCTGGAGCGCCCTGTTCAGCATAGGGTTCTTCTTGTCATTGATGATCTTCTGCCAGCTCTCCTGTGTTATTCCTCTCGTGAAAAGATTGGGATCGAAGGAAGGTTTGCTGATCAGGCCGAGAATCTCGCCGGTGTCCGGTTTCAGCGCGACGAGGGCCCCCGCTCTTTCTCCGAAGGCTTTCTCCGCCTCTTTCTGGAGGTTGATTTCGATGCTGAGGGTAATGTCCGTGCCCTTTATCGGGGGCTTCTCCTGAAGGAAGCGTATCTCTTTGCCGAGGGCGTTCACTTCAATAACCCGTTTGCCGGGAGTTCCCCTGAGGACCGAATCGAAAAGTTTCTCAACACCCCATTGTCCGATGAAAGTGTCCGGCGATATATCTTTGAACGCGGGATCTTTCGCCTGGGCAGGGCTCAACTTCCCGAGATACCCGATGAAATGAGAGGCGACATCACCATATATATATTCCCTGTTCACTTCGATCTCGATAAAAAGTCCGGGAAAATCAGAACGCCTCGCTTCAATGTACGCAACTTCTTCAAAAGGCAGGCCGTGTTTCAGGCGGACGGGGACAAAAGGACTTGATCCGCTTTCACGCACTATTTCACTGATTTCTGCCGCAGGCATATTGAGAAGCGTCGAGAGCTGATGAAGTTTTCTCTGATCGAATTCATTCGGGATAAGAGAAACGGAATAGTAAGGGGAGTTTTTTACGAGAGGGACCCCGTTCCTGTCAAAAATGATCCCGCGCGGCGCCGGGGTATCGATAATCCTCATCCTGTTCGCTTCCGACAGTCTTCTGTACTCATCTCCCTGGAGGAGCTGCAGCTGCCAGAGCCTCAGGATGAGAAGAAAGACCAGCACGATAACCAGGTAGCTCACGACAAGGATTCTTTCTGATGTATCTTCCCTCTGCATTTCCTCAGCCTCTAAATATTTTGATGAAGGTCCTTCGGTTTCAGGAAAATTCCTACCGGGGCATTGATCAGGGACTGTGCGAGGATGACAAGGGATGCGGCCCCGGCGCCGGCCGGCATCTTGTCGAAAATGCCCCTCATGAGAAATACGAGCGACCCGTCTAAAAAGGTGAGCAGCGCAATACTGAGAATTCCCAGATAGGGGGTCCAGATGAAAAATCTGCTGTAGATGAGGGAAGACAGATATCCCACAAGACTTTTACTGAGCAGGTGCGGTCCAAGGAACGCACCGGAAAGGCTGTCCTCGACAATGCCGATCAGCGCACCGTAGAACATACCCTTCATTTCACGCCCCTTAATCCCGGCATAACAGGCAAGGAGGACAGTCAGGTTCGGGGTTATCTGGTGGAACGAGATGCTCCCCTGAAGCATGAGCAGAAAAAAGAAAATTATCGGTACGGCTATATACTTCATCCCTTTGTGATGATTACTACAATTTCGAGATGGGTGTCCTCTACAAACGGGATGACTTCAATATCCTGAAAAAAGCCTGCTTCCTTTTTATTCACTTTTAAGACATATCCAAGCGGGATACCCTGAGGGAAGAGGGTATCGAGCCCCGAGGTGATGAGAACCTCTCCCTCTTTCACCTCATCTTCGTGCGGGATGTATTTCAGCATGCACCTCCTGGATCCGGTTCCCGAAAGGATGCCTTCGATCCTGCTCTCCTGCAGTCTGGCTGCAGCAGAAAAATTGATGTCGTTTATCAGCAGCAGATGTGAATACGAATTGAAGACATCAGAGATTTTTCCTGCGATGCCCCGTTCGGTAATCGCGATCATATCTTTCTGTATCCCGTCCGAAAGCCCCTTGTCGAGTACTACTGTTTTCGACCAGAAGTCTGTGCCTCTGCCGATAACACGCGCAGCAGTCACATGCCGGGGATCATGTTCTTTGAGTGCGAGCAGCGCCCGGAGCCTTTTATTTTCCTGAATAGCTTCATGGTAAGCCTGCTCTTTCTGCAGCATCTGCGCAAGCTCTTCCCTGAGCCTGATATTTTCACTTTCTCTGATCAGCATTCTCCGGAAGGGGGCGGAGAGGGAATCTTTCAGCGATGTCTTCGCATCATACAACCTGTCGAGGACGGCATGGAGAGACTTGAGCGGTAACAGATGCAGCCTGTTGCTCTGATAGGTCATCACGCTGAGTGAGAGCAAGAGAACCGCGAGGAGAATGAGAAGGAGCCACTTCTTCGGCATTACAGGTAGATGGCAACCCTGCGCAGAAGGTCGATTTCATCGAGCATCTTTCCGACACCGCGCACGACTGCGGTGAGGGGATCTTCTGCAACAAAGACCGGGAGCCCTGTCTCCTCGCGAATGAGAAGATCGAGTCCCCTGAGGAGAGCGCCGCCCCCCGCGAGAATAATTCCTTTGTCCACAATATCCGAGGCGAGTTCAGGAGGAGTGTTCTCGAGCACGACTTTGATTGTATCGAGGATGACATTCACCGGTTCAGAGAGGGCTTCCCGGATCTCTTCTTCATGGATTACGATCGTCTTCGGTATCCCTGAGATAAGGTCCCTTCCCTTCACCTCCATTGTTCGTGTGTCGCTTCCCTCTGTCTGATAGGCGGAGCCGACATTGATTTTTATCTGTTCAGCGGTCATATCGCCGATCATGAGATTGAATTTACGCTTGATGAATGCCATAATGGCTTCGTCCATCTTATCGCCGCTTGCCCTGACAGCCTTGCTGTATACAACGCCGTCAAGAGATATCACCGCGACATCTGTTGTTCCGCCGCCGATATCGACAATGATGTTGCCGGAAGGTTCACCTACCGGAAGACCGACTCCTATCGCGGCTGCCATTGGTTCACCGATGAGATAGACTTCCCGTGCCCCCGATACCTGCGCCGCGTCCTTCACCGCACGCTGTTCAACCTGGGTAATCCCTGAGGGGACGCCGATGATCACTCTCGGTGACACAAAACTGCGCCTGTTATGCACCTTGGTGATGAAATACTTCAGCATCTCTCCCGTGGCATCGAAATCTGCGATCACGCCGTCCTTCATCGGTCTTATCGCCATGATATTTGCCGGAGTTTTGCCGAGCATCCTTTTGGCCTCTGCACCAACGGCAACAGGCTTCTTGTCATCTTTTCGCAGAACCACGACAGACGGTTCATTGCA
>JAKLQR010000038.1 GCA_022013235.1 Thermodesulfovibrionales bacterium
CATGAGCGGGACGCCGGCCCTATTGAGGTCGACAAAACTGAAATCCCCGGCGCCTTCATGAATATTTTTTCCTGCGTCCTCTTCCATATGGATTCTTGTAATGCCGATTTTTCTGGCCTGTTCGTCGACGAGTATCTCTATCTGTCCATGTTCACAGATCGGCAGTTCGTACTGGCTTATCTGATAGCCCTTAGGAAGGTCCGGATAAAAATAATTTTTTCTGGCGAACCTGCTGTAGGGAGATATGGTGCAGTGTGTTGCCAGGCCGGTTCTGATCGCAAACCCGAGGGCTTTGTTGTTCAGAACGGGAAGCACCCCCGGCATGCCTATGCAGACAGGACAGGTCTGGGTGTTCGGCTCGGACCCGAACAGCGTTGAACAGCCGCAGAATATCTTTGTATCGGTGCGCATCTGAGCGTGTACTTCAAGCCCAATGACAGCTTCGTATTTCATAGCGCCGGTTTCCTCAGTCGCCATTCCGTACCTTGTTCGTATGCATAGGCGATTCTGAACAGAGATTCTTCGTCAAAATGGTTCCCGATAATCTGGAGGCCGACAGGGAGGTTCCCTGAAGTGAACCCGCAGGGAACTGAGACCGCCGGTACGCCGGCGAGGTTCACTGATATGGTGAAAATATCGGACAGGTACATCTGGAGGGGGTCAGCGGTTTTCTCCCCGATCTTAAAAGCAGGGGTAGGCGCAGTCGGTGTTATGAGGACATCGACCGTCCTGAACGCATCTTCAAAATCCTTTTTAATAAGCGTCCTTACCTGCTGTGCCTTTCTGTAATATGCATCATAATAGCCGGAGGAAAGGGCGTAGGTGCCGAGCATAATCCTCCTTTTCACCTCAGCTCCGAATCCGCATGCCCTTGTTGAAACATACATGTCCATCAAATCCTTGCCTTCATTCCTCAAGCCGTACTTGACTCCGTCATAGCGTGCCAGATTAGAGGAAGCCTCCGAGGTGGCAATAATATAGTATGTTGCGACTGCGTACTCTGTATGAGGAAGCGATACTTCAATGGGGATCGCCCCTGCTGATTCGAGATGCCGGATCGCTTCTTTGACGGCCTGCTCAACCTCTCTGTCCATCCCCTCGATAAAATATTCCTTCGGAATGCCGATCCGCATGCCTCTGATATCCCTGCCAAGCACTGCGGTAAAGTCAGGAACCGGCAACGGCGCTGATGTGGAGTCGCACGGATCGTGTCCGGCAATGGCATTCATGACGATGGCAGAATCCCTAATATTTTTTGTGATGGTCCCTATCTGATCGAGAGAAGAGGCGAACGCAACAAGCCCGTATCGGGAGACTCTGCCATAGGTTGGTTTCAATCCCACAACACCGCAGAAAGAAGCCGGCTGCCTGATTGATCCCCCTGTATCAGAGCCGAGAGCTGCAATACATTCGTCTGCGGCGACTGCTGCAGCAGAGCCTCCGCTGGAACCTCCCGGAATTCTTTCCAAATCCCAGGGATTTTTTGTGATCTGAACCCCTGAGTTTTCCGTTGAAGAGCCCATGGCAAATTCATCCATGTTTGTTTTGCCGATGAGAACTGAACCTTCTGCAGAGAGTCTGGTTGTCGCGGTGCTCTCATAGGGAGGAACAAAATTATGCAATATTTTTGATGCACAGGTTGTGCGGATATTCCGTGTACACATATTGTCTTTAATGGCAAAGGGAATACCGAGAAGAGATTTGTTCTCTCCCCGGTTGATTTTTTTCTGCGCATCTTCTGCAGCACTGAACGCTTCATCTTTTGTAAGTGTGAGAAATGCGCTCACCTTCTCCTCGACAGCGTCAATCCGTGCAAAGATTGAACTCACGATATTCTGAACGGTTAGATCCCGCTTTATCAGGAGATCTCTCGCTTCGGAGATGGTCAAGCTGTACAGAGACACAAGTCCTCCTCTGAGAATTAATTTCCGCTGCAATGAATCTTTCATTATGGCATGAGAGAGTGAATATCGCAAGGGTACACGTGGGCAGAAAAGCTGATTTTTCTCCGTTTATTTTGTAGAATAATCAAAATACTATGTCTCAGAATCCCTTAGTTTCCATCATCGTAAGGACGAAAGACAGGCCAAAACTGCTCAAACGCGCCTTGCAGAGCATAGCAGGACAGACCTACAGGCCGATTGAGGTTATCTTGGTAAACGAGGGAGGCTGTGATCCGAATCTTGATGAAGTAAAAAGCTTTTTTGGAGATGTTTCCCTCACTTATGAAAAGCTTGAAGAAAGTGCCGGCGGGCCACGCGCAGGAAATGTTGGTATTCAGCATGCCCGGGGTGAATACATAGGGTTTCTTGATGACGACGATGCACTCTATCCTGAACATGTAGCTGCATTAAGAGATGCCTTTGCGGGAAGAGATTGCCGGGTCGCTTACTCGGATGCCGATGCGGTTACGCTTTCCTATGATCAGAACCATGATATTGTTATCGAAACAGCCGACTGTGAGTTGCCTTCCCAGGATTTTTCATCAGAAATGCTGCTCTTTGAGAATTATATCCCCTTTGTCTCGCTTCTTTTTCATGGTGAACTTCTGAGGACTGCCGGCGGGTTTGACGAATCCATCGGTGATTTCAGCGAATGGGATCTTCTTATCAGGGTAGCTTCTGAGAGTTCTTTTCGTCACAGCCCTGTCCGTACCGCACAAATTACATGCCGGCGCATGTGTGATGAGCCGGCAGAAACCGAACCGGAGAAAGAGGAAGATTGCCTCAGGGTTTTACGAAAACACGCGGAAAGAAGAACAGCAGAGGCAGTCTATCGCTATTCCATGATAAAAAAACAGCAGTGTCATGCATTGAAAGAGCAGAGAAGAGGAACGTGCACAGGGAAAGAACAGTCAGGAAATTCTGATGACTCTCAAGAGCATTTCCGCAGACTTGAATCCGAGAGGCAAGTATGTGCGGGGTTGATTCGTGACCTGAAAACACAGTTGGGTGAAAAAAACAGATATATTGAAGAGATTGAGAAGAGCACCGGATGGAAAGTCCTGAACGTCTACAGAAAAACACTCAAATTACTGTTTGCTCCCCCCTCCACGAAGAGGGAGCGGATATATAATTTGCTTATGAAGAGCATATCAGTGGCGATCGACAGCGGCCTGGGAGTTCTTTCCACCAAGGTGAAAAATACGATCAAAAGAACGCTGGCGCGCAAGAATATCAGAAGGGAACAGTATATCGTTCCAGGAATAAAACCCGATTCTCTCACTATAATTGACACCAGGGTCTCTGTCGTAATTCCAACCCATAATGCAGGGACGGATTTCAGATATACACTGGAGAAAATAAAGACACAAAAAGGGATACGGGATATTGAAATCATTGTGCTTGATTCCGGCTCGTTAGATGAGACAGAGAGGATTGCAGAGAGATATGGGGCAGAAATTATTCGCGTAGACGCCGCTGCTTTCAATCACGGAGCCACAAGGAATCTCGGCGCAGAACGGGCGTCAGGCGACTTCATTCTTTTTATCTCTCAGGACGCAGTTCCTGTCGATGATACCTGCGTGTACCGGATCGTGACGAAAATGCTGAAGGATGCGAAGATTGCCGGCGCATCCATCAGGCAAATTCCGAGAAGCGACGCGGATCTCTTCACGAGCTGGCAACTTTGGTTCTATAACACTAAATTGCTGGATTATACGAGAGACAAGGTGGTTGACATAAGCAGGAAAGACGTCGATCGGCTTTCATCATCCGAAACGCGAAAGCTGATGCAGTTGGATAATGTTTTTTCCTGCTTCCGAAAAACAGTCTTTGATGAGTTCAAATTCCTGCCGTTGCCGTACGCTGAAGACCTTGATCTCGGCATGAGATTAATCAGGGGAGGATATAAACTTTTGTTCTTATCGTCTGCCGGTGTTATCCATTCTCATAACAGGGACGCCGCATATTTTTTCAGGAGGGGATATCTTGATGCGAAGACCCTGATCAAAAAGCTCGGTATCGAACCGCACGACTGGAACGACACGGGGATTTTTTCTTTTGAACGATTTACTGGATATATATTTTCATCCTATCAAAGAGTCATTTCCGTGATACACAGCCTCCCGCTTACAGGGATCCAGCAGTACAGAGTGGATATGCTCTTCCCTTTGATCAAGAACCTTTTCTTTGCCGACTACCGCCAACCTGTCTCTGCCGGAGATCCAAGCCTTGATATGCTTTTAAAAAAATTATGGCCACAGAATGGCAAAGTTATGACACATCCCGTATCAAACACGATGTCCTTGAACAGCAGTATTTTGCATTCCTCGACAGTTTCTCTGAATATCTCCGTCAAAGTGGGATCAATGTTTCAGAGGGAAATGTCAGTGACTTCTCCAGCGCACTCTATAAGCTTTTTGCATGGACAGCGGGGTCTCATCTTGGAAATTATATTGTCTATTCGGAAAAACTGAAGAACATCCCTGCACGGTCTGATATCGAAAGCCTCCTGATCTCTGAAGTATGAATATCCTTTATGTAGTTAATGATTTTTTCCCTCTCTTCCATGGCGGCGTAGAACGCTATGTCCTGAATATCTGCAAGCAGATGCAGCGTATGGGAAATGGAGTGAAGGTGCTTACCTACGGAATGGACAGTAAAGAGTCGGGATATTCCCGGAAAGGCGATATCCTCTTCAAGGAATACTATTATGAAAACGTTCCTGTAATCGCGGCAAGGCATCTCGATATTCCCGCTGATATCGGCTTCCGCATAGGCGATGAAATCTTTGGAAAAAACATATCCGGGATTCTCCCCCTGGGAGAAATCGATGTTATCCATATCGCTCACCCGATGAAATGCAGTGCAATAATATCCGCAGCAGAACGGTCCGGAATCCCTACGGTTCTTACGCTGACAGATTTCTGGCTTCTCTGTCCGATGGGACGGTTGTACAAACCTGATTATTCCCCCTGTAATACTCCAATGGAGGGGGAAAAATGCATCCGGGAATGCGGAATGGATAATTCAGTGACCGAACGGTATGCACTCGCAAAAAATATGTTTGAGCGAGTAACGAAGGTTATCGCCCCCTCACGCCTCATTATTGATGTGTTCGAACAAAACGGATGGAGCAAAGATATTTCCCTGGTAAGACACGGTGTTGATTACCGGTATGTGAAATATATCAACAAAGAACAAAAGAACATGAACAGTCCCGTTGTTGTGGGCTATACAGGACTGATAACAAAATTCAAGGGAGTAGACCTTCTCGTTGAAATCTTCAAAAGCATCAAGAGTGAGAAGCTGGAAATGCATATTTACGGAGACATCTATAAAGAATGGGTCTGGCAGCGGGCATTTTACGAGAAACTCAAGGCTTCTGTCCAGAGCGACACACGGATTAAGTTGAAAGGGAAATATACGCATAATGAACTTTCGGATATTTTTACTGCAATAGATATTAGTATTGTTCCTTCCACAACACTGGAAAGTTACGGGCTTGTGGTAGTTGAAAGCCTCTCTCACGGAGTCCCGGTCGTTGCCTCTGATATTGTAGGGAGTGCCAGAGAATATATCACAGAGGGTATGAACGGATTTATTTTTTCTCTGGAAAAGCCTGACACCCTAAGAGAAATAATCGAAAAGATTGCGAAAGACCCAACGATCATCAACGCCCTTCGGCACCATATTGTATTCCCGCCGAGAATAGAGGAGGAGGCATTCATGCTTGAGAGCATCTACAGGAGGTTGATAGCATAGCAGAACACGTGGCGAAAGATATTCTGCCTGTCATAACGGGTATACAGCGACTTTCGATCGTTATCCGTTCCAAGAACGAAGAGCGTTCTATCGGGGAGACCCTGACCCAAATCTTCGATCAGGACGTCAATCTTCCAGTTGAGGTTATTCTTGTCGATTCAGGCTCAACGGACAAGACGCTGGAAATCGCAGGGCGGTATCGTGTGAAAATTGTGCACATACCTTCCTCACGCTTTACCTATGGCTATGCGCTCAATCAAGGGATTGGCCAATCATCAGGCGAGATCCTATGCTGTCTTTCCGCACACTGTGTTCCTGCAAATGATCAATGGCTTGGCAATTTGATCAGGCCGATTGTTGACGGGACTGCACATGCGACCTATGGAAGACAGATTCCGGTGGCGGGGATGAATCCGTTTGAAGAGGTGTCACTCAGAAGGCATTTCCCCGCCGAGGGGAAAAAGACCGGGAGAGTTCCTTTTTCGAATGCAAACAGCGCTTTTCTGAAAACCATGTGGTGTGACGCGAAGTTTGATGAAGAAATACCGGAATGGGAAGATTACCTGTGGTATCTCCAACTCGAAAAATCATTTCAATTCCAGTATGTTTCCGGGGC
>JAKLQR010000039.1 GCA_022013235.1 Thermodesulfovibrionales bacterium
CCTTAAGCATTCTGACTGACTTCGAAGAATTCGCCGTCTACGACTGCCGCATTAAGCCCGCGCAGACCGACAAAGCATCCGCCGGCAGGGTGCTTTACCTGACCTATAAGGACTATCCGACGAGATGGGATGAACTCATCTCGATTTTTTCACGGGAAGCCGTGCTCAAGGGCTCATTTGACAAGTATGCCGAGTCCTCAAAACTCAAGAAAGGCACGACGACAGTTGACGACGCCTTTCTTTCCGAGATAGAAGATTGGCGTGACATACTCGCCCGGAACATTGCGCTTCGTAATGCAGACCTTACACAGCGCGAGTTGAACTTTGCCGTGTAGCGCACCATAGACCGGATCGTATTCCTGAGAATATGCGAAGACCGGGGAATCGAGGAATACGGCAGGCTCCAGATGCAGCTTAACGGCACAAACGTCTATAGGCGGCTCGTGCAGCTTTTCAGCCAGGCCGATGACCGGTATAATTCCGGCCTGTTCCATTTTCAGAGAGAAAAAGACCGGCATGAAGAGCCTGACAAACTCACCCCGAACATCTCCATTGACGACAAACCGCTCAAAGACATTATCAAGCGGCTCTACTATCCTGAAAGCCCTTACGAATTTTCCGTCCTGTCCGCCGACATCCTCGGTCAGGTATATGAACAGTTCCTCGGCAAGGTCATCCGCCTCACTGCGGGACATCAGGCCAAGGTGGAGGAAAAACCCGAGGTCAGAAAGGCAGGCGGTGTTTATTACACCCCAAAGTACATCGTTGATTACATCGTCAAAAATACGGTGGGGAAGCTGGCAGAGGGCAAGAAGCCGAAGGAAGTTGAGAGACTGAATATCCTCGATCCGGCCTGCGGCTCCGGGTCGTTTCTGCTCGGAGCGTATCAATATCTTCTTGACTGGCACTTGAAATGGTACATCGAAAACGAACCTGAAAAATTGGCAAAGGCAAGGCATCCCGCGATTTATCAAGGTCCCTCTCCCGATACCCGTACCCCGAACTGGCATCTCACTACATCAGAGAAAAAGCGCATCCTCCTGAACAACATCTACGGCGTAGACATCGACTCCCAGGCTGTAGAAGTGACGAAGCTGTCGCTTCTTCTCAAAGTCCTCGAAGGAGAGAACAGCCACACACTTGCAACGGAATTTCGTCTGTTTCATCAACGCGCTCTTCCCGATCTAGGCGACAACATCAAGTGCGGCAACTCGCTCATCGGCCCGGATTTCTACCGGCAGCAGACCCTGCTTAATGATGAAGAGCGGTATCGAATCAACGTCTTCGACTGGGGAATAGAATTCCAAGCGATAATGAAGGCGGGCGGATTTGACGCGGTGATAGGGAATCCGCCGTATGTACGGATACAGACGCTTTTGCGGGAACAGGTGGATTACTTCAATCACACCTATCAGTCAGCGACCGGCAACTATGATATTTATGCGCTCTTTGTCGAAAAGTCACTCAGTCTCCTGAAAGAAAGTGGTATTCATGGTTTCATCATGCCGCATAAGTTCTTTCAGGCTTCATATGGCGAGGGCTTACGTAAATTGATTGCAGAGAGTTATGCACTGGCAGAAATCGTAAACTTTCGCGATAATCAAATTTTCGAAAAGGCAAGCACTTACACTTGCCTTTTGTTTCTGGCGAAGAATAAAGCGCAAAAATTTAAGTATGCCGAGATCAGAAAGCTTCTGAATCCTATAGAGCAATTAAATAATCTCTTCATGACTGAATCATTCTCAAACGGAGCTACGCAGGCGGAGTTTATTTCGAAGAGGCAGGCCTCAGCTGAGCCTTGGAATTTCCACTTTGAGAGTTCGGGCAATTTGATAGAAAAGATACGGCAGAATACGAGGACTCTGGAAGAGTTGACAGATAGGATTTTCCAGGGGCTAAAAACAAGCGCCGACAAGATTTATATCATGGATGTCGTCAAACGGGAAAAGGACTCAATTACAGTACATTCGAAAGAGCTGAATAAGGACTTCGAACTTGAAGTCGCACCGCTGAAACCACTTATAAAGGGCGGTCAAATGAGAAAATACAGGATAGAAGAAACGCAAAAGGTCGTTTTGTTCCCCTATGAAAACAGCAAGCTGATCACCAAGAAGTATTTCCAAGAGAAATACCCATTGTGCTGGGCATATCTAAATAATAACAAGAAGTATCTGGAGGACAGAGAAGACGGTAAAATGAAGGGAGAGAATTGGTATGCGTATATTTATCCGAAGAGCCTGGACAAGTTTGACCGTAAAAAGATAATAACACCTGATATTGCCCCATCCGCTTCGTATTGTTTTGACGAAGAGGGGGGCTATTACTTTAGCGGCGGCGCTGCAGGTGGCTATGGCATCCTTTCAAAGGATAGTGTGAATCCGAAGTATCTCCTTGCACTTTTGAACAGCAGGATGATTGACTGGTATCACCATCAGTGCAGTACTACATTTCGCGGTGGCTATTTCTCCTATGAGTCACGCTTCATCAAGCAACTGCCAATCCGCCACATCGATTTTATGAACTCGTCAGACAATGCACGCCACGACAAAATGGTCTCACTCGTCGATCAAATGCTTTCACTCAACAAGCGTTTATCTGAAGTTAAAACCGACCAAGAAAAGACCGCCCTCCAGCGTCAGATAGACGCTATGAACCGGCAGGTCGATCAGCTGGCATATGAGCTGTATGGACTGACGGATGAGGAGATCGCCATTGTTGAAAAAACCGATGGAGGTTGAGAATAAATACCCACATTCAAGGTCGAAGTGCAACAAAAGCAGAAGCGACCTCGATCGGTGTTTTGTAGGCCAGGCATTTCCTGGGCCTGTTGTTAATCAGTGATTCGACCTTTGCCACCTGCTCATCCGTTATCTTACTAAAGTCCGTTC
>JAKLQR010000040.1 GCA_022013235.1 Thermodesulfovibrionales bacterium
AAGTGAACTATAATTGCGGAAATGCCTTTAAAGATAAAGAACAATTCGATGAAGCTGTCACCTGCTGCAAAAAAGCATTGCAGATTGATCCTTATAATTCTTGTATATTCGTAAATTTAGGATATGTTCTGGAGAAAAAGGGTGATCTGAGTGACGCGATCGTATATTATCAGGAGGCACTTAAGCTCAACCCTGATAACGGACTTGCACATTTTAATCTGGGAAATGCTTTTCTCAATAAAGGGCTCCTTGATGACGCAATACGACATTATCAGAAAACTTTAGCTATTGATCCGAACTATGCTGATGCGTATATGTGCCTGGGAGGCATTTTGCGGGATAAAGGGCTCTTTGATGAAGCGGTACACTATTTTCGAAAAGCGGTGGCTATCAATCCTGATGATGCTGATGCATATAACTTTCTGGGAGAAATTTTACAGAGGAAAGGGCAACTCGATGAAGCGATATATTGCTTTGAAGAAGCTGTCCGGATTAATCCCGGCCTGATAATCTATAACAATCTGTTTTTAAAAATTTCAAAAGGGGTTATTCATGTCGGAGCAAACCTGGGGCAGGAGCGGGAACTGTATGCGGCGTTTGGACTGAATGTCGTATGGATTGAACCTATTCCTGAAGTGTACCAAAGGCTGAATACTCTGATTGGTTCTTATCCTGGTCAGAGGGCATTCTGTTATTTGGTGACCGATGTCGATGACAAGGAATATTTGTTTCATATAAGCAATAAAGGAGGAGGAGCTTCTTCGATTTATGAACTGGCTGGTCACAGGGGACTATGGCCGGATGTGACCTACACAGAGACTATCACCTTGAGGAGTATTACGCTGCTATCACTTGTAAAAAAAGAGAGTCTTGATTTGACTGAATACGACGTACTTGTTCTGGATACTCAGGGCTCGGAATTGCTGATCCTGAAAGGCGCAAGAAGTCTTTTGCCAGGGATCCGCTATGTCAGGGCTGAAGTGGCAGACTTTGAATCGTATGCTGGCTGCTGCAGGCTTGACGACCTGGATGCTTTCTTCAAGGAATGTGGCTTCCGAATGATTGCAAAGGAAAGGTTTGCATATAAGAAAGATACAGGGTCATATTATGAGGTTCTTTACGGGCGTGAAGCTTAAGGTGAGTAGAAACCTGTCTGCTCAGAAGAATCTGCCGCTTACCCTGCGCTGAAGCAGCAAGCGTCAGTTCACACGTTCAATAGTTGTGCACCATGTCTCCCATATTCTCCGATAACAAGCTTCCAGGTTAAGGGTGAACTGTTTTGCTTCCATTAGCGGCGATTGAGTCATCATCCTCCGTAAATCTTTTCTAAGGGTCTGCAGTTTTTCAATGTCTATCGACAGCGCAGCAGCTTTTTCGACATATTCGAGTTGAGACTTGGCAATAAGTTCGGAAAGCCCAATATTCGAGAGCAAGCTTACCCCAACCCGTGATGCATGAGTTGTTCCTTCGAGAGTGATGACGGGAACCCCCATCCAGAGGGCTTCGCAGGTTGTCGTCGTTCCATTGTAGGGAAATGGATCAAGCCCTATATCGATTTGATTATATATGCGTAAGTGCTCTCGTGGAGAAGGGCAGGGCTCCAAGAAATCGACTCTTTCCGCCCGAATGCCTTCGTGAAGAAAGCTCTCTCTTGCATATGAGCGGGTTGCTTTATCAAAAAAACTGAGGGATTTCAATATGAGACGCGAATTGGGAAGGATTTTTAATATTTTGGACCAGAGTGCTATGACCTGAGGGCCGACTTTTACAAAATTGTTCAATGACCCAAAGGTGATATGTCCTGTAGCTGATACTGGCGGATTGCCTATGTCAGGACAATCGTTGTCCGGGAGATAGCATAAGAAAGATTCCGGTAGCCGTATCAGTTTTTCAGAATAGCATTGTTCTGATATTCCGACCGGATCAGTGTATCCGTCGACTATCTTGTAGTCAATTGTCGAGAGGCCTGTGGTGGAAGGGTACCCTATCCAGCTTGCCTGAACCGGTGCTGGTTTGCGGGCGAATAAGAGAATACGGTTTACTCCCCCCGTATGTCCTGCAAGGTCAACGAGCACGTCAATCTTTTCTCTGTGTATTGATTCTGCAGCTTCTGCGTCAGGCAAGCCCGCTATATTTATGAAATGTTCTGCATATTTTTCAATGCGATCTGTAACTTCGTCAGGTGTTGAGACGTCAGAATAACAGAATATTTCACAGGAATCTCTGTTGTGATTGATCAGCACAGGTTCAATGAAATACGCAACAGAATGACGTTGAAAGTCGGGCGAAACATACCCGATTTTGAGCCGGCGGTTTGATGAGCGATCATGTGCATGGGGAGCAATTTGGGCATACAAGGACTCTTCAAATTGTTCTGCAAAATGCAAATGCTCAGAGAGAACAGCATGCCCATCAAATCTGGGCAGATAGCTTGTCAGCATCAATAAAGCCTGATGAACTTTTACTTCATCCGGCTTTATCAGAATGGCTTTTTTAAACCATAACTCAGCTTCATCTGTTTTACCCTGAGTCATCAGGGTGTTCCCAAGAATGTAATATGCGAGAACGTCGGATGGATTTATCTGTAAGATTTTTTGGCATACATGTATAGCCTCGTCAAGGCGCCATTTATTCACAAGCGCTCCTGCCAGACCATGATATGCCTGAATAAAAGAGGGATTGTTCCTAATGGCTTTATGGAAGTAAGCTATGGCGTCATCGTATTGCTTTTTTTGCTGCAGGAGATTCCCCGCATGGAAATATGCTTCTGCCGAATTCGGATCAGTTTTCAAGAGTTGCATATAGGCATGGATTGCATCGTCGATCAATCCCTTTTTTTGGAGAGCCATCCCAAGGGCAAGATATGCGTCTAGGTTGCCTGTATGAAATTGAATTGATTTTTTTATATAGTGTATTGCTAAATCGTAATTTTCTGATTGAGCATGGATAATCCCGAGGAAATATAAAATATCCGGATCGTCTGGTTTTTGTACAAGCGCTTTTTTGAAAAGATGCTCTGCTTGATGCAAATTGCCGGACTGATAATGCTGAAGAGCTGACGGGATACAATGGGGATGGGTTGTTTTTTTACTCTTTTTCAATCCTTTCCCCCTTGGTCTTCTTCTGTGCATTGCCTGCGATTTCTCCACCGGTACCTTGTCCAGGGTTTGACCGCTATACCTCGGCTCCGGAGGAGACTAACTCTCTGCGTTTTCATGAAGGCCATCCATCTGTCGATTCTCGGCTCTTATCCGCATAGAGAGTTACTGCGTACTTCCCGGTCCCACGATTATGTGGCAAGGGAGCCCGTCAATTATATTTCTCGCAATCTTTATGAATTATAACAAAAAATAACAAAAGTAGCCTGTACCTTTATCCCCGGTGTATAATAAAGTGGACTTGGTCAAAACTTATGGATAGAAACGGAGCGTTGCATATGGCAAGCAATTACAGGCATAAAGGGGAGCTGGAGCAGGCGGAATTGACCTACAGGGAACGTTTAAAGCTTCGCCCCGAAGACCCGGATGTATATTATGAACTGGGCAATGTCTTGCAGGAGAAAGAATTGTTTCATGAAGCCGCTGATTGTTATCGGCAGGCTATTCGATTACATCCGGATTTTGCACAGGCCCACAATCGTCTGGGAAATATTTCCGGGAAAAAAGGGGACGTTAAGGAAGCGATAGCATTTTATCAGAAAGCCGTCCAGCTTGATCCCAATCTCGCCGAGGCATGGAATAACCTCGGAAGCCTGGCACAGGCAAAAGGACGACTGGATGAGGCGAGAAAATATTTTCGCAAGGCTGCACGAATTAAGCCCGGTGATTACCAGCATCATAAGAATCTCGTTTTCTCGATGCTCTACAATCCCCGCTGTGATGCTCAAGGCATATATTCAGAGCATCTTCGCCTGGCAAAACGTTTTGAAAAACCGTTGCTCCGCACCCTTATCCCCCATACCAATAAAAAAACAGTTGATCGCAAGCTGAGAATCGGATATGTCTCTCCTGATTTCAGAAGGCATTCAGTTGCCTATTTCATTGAGCCTGCACTGTCTTCTCACAACAGGGAACAGTTTGAAATATTCTGTTATTCGACAAGTGCTTCCGAAGACGAAGTGACTCACCGAATTCAAGGCAGTGCGGATCACTGGAAGAATATATCAGGAATGCAGGAAGAAAATGCGGCAGACCTGATCAGGAATGACACTATAGACATCCTTGTGGATCTTGCAGGGCACACGCATAACGGGAGGCTCCAGTTGTTTGCTTTGAAACCCGCTCCTGTCCAGGCACGCTGGATAGGGTATCCTGCCACAACTGGATTTTCCAGCATAGAGTATAAGATTGTTGATGGGTTCACTGACCCTCCCGGCGAAGGGGAACGCTTTTACACCGAGCGTCTTGTCCGACTGCCAGAGAGCTTCCTCTGTTATCTGCCTGAAAGGGATAGCCCTGAGGTCGGCGATCTTCCGGCCTTGGGAAACGAGGAGATAACCTTCGGATCGTTCAACGAATTCGCCAAAACAACTCCGGCAGTTATTAAAGTCTGGGCGTCTATTCTCAAGAGGATCCCGAATTCTTTTTTAATCCTGAAAGCGATAAGTTTTAAAGACGTAAGCATCTGCCGGTCCGTGAAGGAAATGTTTGCGCGACATGGTATCGGTTTGGACCAGATCGAGCTGTTGCCCTTCACGGCATCCTTCCGGGAACATCTCAATTTATACAATCAGATCGATATCGGTCTTGATCCGTTCCCTTATAATGGTACGACCACAACCTGCGAAGCGCTCTGGATGGGAGTGCCCGTTATCACTCTGGAGGGGAACAGGCATGCATCCCGCGTGGGGGTGAGCCTTCTCTCAAATATTGGGCTTTCCGAACTTGTTGCGAAGTTAGAACAAGAATATGTCGAAAAAGCTGTTGATTTGGCGAATGACCTGGGTAGACTGAAGTCACTCAGAGGACGACTGCGTGATATGATGGCACGTTCACCGTTAATGAATGCGAAAGGGTTTGCCCTTAATCTGGAAGACTGCTATCGCAGAATGTGGGAGGCATGGTGCAAGAAAAAAGAACCGGTGAAGAAAGGTCTCAGGTGACGATACAAACAGCCTGCATGAAAGTTCAGGAAATTCTGAAGTTTTGCCGTGCAATACGTAATTGCAGATTTGGGAGACTGAAAAGGCGTTTTCCGACGCTTCTATAAGTGTTGCCCCATAAGTGAGAAATGCTTCAGTCCAAAGCGACAATTATACGACATTTTCTTATCTTCGGACACCTTGAAATGTTATGAAAAAAACAGTTGATGTGGCAATAAATGTATATGGCAAGCCTTATCAGACGCTGGCTGCTTTAAAAACGCTCATGCTGCACAGTGGAGAGCATATAGATAGAATATACTTTATTCAGGAGCGTAAACAGCCACCCTGGGGTGCTAATTTTGATATCGTTCTGCAGAAATTTGAAAATATAGAACTTTTTGTCCCCGAGCATTTTCTGTTTGTCTACTATACAGAAAGGGCACAATATAAAAATAAAGATTATAGGCTGAGTATAAGGTATCAATATGCCTGGGAAAATACTGATAAGAATTATTTATATATAACCCATAATGACATGATGTATACGGATGATATTGTCGGCGCTATGTTGAAGGTGCTGAGGAATGGAGAGTATGTGGGGGTCGGGCAGATAGGCAGGTGCTGGGAATGTCCCGCATTTCATGGAAAAAAGTGCAGCGGTGATACATATTTGCACTACACCCCGACATATGAGGAAGTTCTTGCCCTGACGGAGAAGTATCCGCATAAAAAAAGTCAAGAACATGATGCGTTGATTGACAGAACCCATCCGATGCCGTTGCCTTCTTGCAGGGTGAATGAATGGGCCTGCCTGATAAATTTGGAGAAGGTAC
Organism: Thermodesulfovibrionales bacterium; assembly: GCA_022013235.1. GTDB lineage: Bacteria > Nitrospirota > Thermodesulfovibrionia > Thermodesulfovibrionales > SM23-35 > JAKLQR01. The sequence continues at coordinate 5,917 of JAKLQR010000040.1, forward strand.
AACACGAAGTTGTTCCGTTTGGTATAGTTGATCCCTTTGGGGCGATGATAGGAATCGATACTGCAACCCAGTGGTTTAGAGATTTGACTGTGAAAGGGTTCAGATTTAAGAATATGGATATTGATAAATATTGCAGACACGGCTGGGGAAAACATCCAGGACATGAGACATCGTGCAATTCAGAGCATTACACAAACGCGGAAGATGAAGCTGTGGTATTTCTCGAAGATATTCTTCGAGAGGATTTAAATATCTGACAAAATTTATTTTTTGAAGTAAAATAGACATGGATATGTCCAAATCAATTCAGTCGGCATTCGAACAGTATCAATCAGGAAATTTAGAGCAGGCAGAAAATATCGCCGGGGGAATATTAAAAGCTGACCCTGATAACAGTGAAGCGCTGCATCTTCTAGGGTTGATATCCTACCAACACGGAAATCACGTTCTTGCATTGAAGTATATAAGAAAGGCGCTCAAGTCTGATCCGAAAAACGCCGATGCCTATTATGATATGGGGAATATCCTGCAGGACAAAGGGGAACTTGCCAAAGCGATAACTAATTACAAAAAAACCCTGAAGATCAGGCCGGAGTACGCCGAAGCATATAACAATATGGGAATCGCTCTGCACGATAATATGCAGCTCGACAAGGCCATAAAAAGTTATCAGGAAGCGCTGCGGATCGACCCTGACTATGCTGAAACGCATAACAATATCGGGGTCGCTTTTCAAGAGAAAAGGCTACTAGAAGAAGCGATCACACATTTTCAAAAAGCCCTTTTACTCAAACCTGAATATGCGAACGCATATCATAATCTTGTTGAGGCTGTTGAAGGGAAGGGACATAAGGAGAGGTATGGTGACCCGGAGGGCATTATATATGCGATTTACAGGTGCTCATACGGTGAAGACTTTATTCAGGAATCCATCAAATCGATCAATGACTATGTTGACAGGATATTTATCTTTTGGGACGATAAGCCCGCGGGTAATGTGACCAAGTGTAGATATAAGGGAGAAGATGTTAGATTACCGAGGAAATTTGACAATGTCATCACGAAGATTAGAGAACTTGATAATCACAAGATAGAGCTTATATACGACCACTGGGAAGCTGTCGACAATCAGCTTACTCATTTTGTGAATGATATTATCCTCTCGAAATACGAGAGACCTTCGGTGGTATTATTTCTTGAAGTGACCCATGTTTTCCGCAATGAGCAGATTCAGAAAGCTCTTGTAGAATTCAAGGAAAAGGGATATGTGTTTGCCACTACCGGGCAGGTAGAGGTATGGAAAGGGTTAGGACACAGATTGCCCGAGAGACCCAATAAGGCCGGTACTATACTGTGTAACTTGATGAAACTGGAGAGACTGCCGGAAACTTTGAAACATGGGGGCGTTCTCGTCATGCCCAAATTGTCTGCGCATGTGCATAATTTTAGCTTTGCGCTCTCTGAAAAGATTATGTACTGGAAGCATTTGATGTCTCTTGCAGTCTCGCAAAAATTCGGAGATTATAGTCCGCCTGAGGAATGGTATGAAGAAAAATGGTTAGGATGGGATTTTAAGTCTAATAATGAAAACCTTCAGATTACAGAGCAGGACAAAAATCTTCAGGCGATTCCTTATGATGAGGATGAATTGCCGGAAGTAATCAAAGCTAAATACTTCCCTTGAGAGTCTTTGTAAAAGTCGGTTCCCTCAGTTGCTGAATAAAGTTTGGTTCATTCTCATGAATGGATTGCCATAAAGATGTTAAACTATTATGTAGTGGCAACTGACATGAAAGAATGAATTCTGCCTATCTATTTCAAAATCCTCATTCCAAGTATAGGCGTCTCCTATTCCGAAGGATCAAAACGCTGGTATTGTGAACTATTGGATGATTATGAATATCTCGGACAAATACAAAAGTATTTTTATTCACATCCCAAGGGCTGCCGGGACTAGCATTAAACGGATATTGGAACTGAGAGGAACAGGGCACTTGCCTTGGCAATATTACTCTCTTGTCTATCCTGAAGAATGGAATTCATATCTCAAGTTCGTTGTTGTCCGGAATCCCTAGTGTGATGTTACATAAATAAGTTGACATTAGGGAATTTGTTCTATATACTATGATGAATGAATATAGCAGAACGTATCACCCTTACTCCGGA
>JAKLQR010000041.1 GCA_022013235.1 Thermodesulfovibrionales bacterium
AAGCGGTCGGGGATCTGGATGAGGAAATCAAGGGGAGAAATATTGACTGGAAAATTGCGGATCTGCCCGAAGTGTATGGTGGCCGTTCCATGATGAAACTTGTCCTCGTCAATCTCTTATCCAACGCGCTGAAGTTCACCCATACACGGAAACCGGCAAAGATTGAGATAGGCTTTACTGCCAACGAAAGGGAATTCACATTTTATATCCGCGACAACGGTGTCGGTTTTAATATGAACTATGTCGATAAACTCTTCGGCGTATTCCAGCGGCTCCACAGAAAAGAAGAATTTGAAGGCACAGGGATCGGGCTCGCAAATGTGCGGAGAATAATCACCAGGCACGAAGGCAAAACCTGGGCGGAAGGAAAAGTGCACAAAGGAGCGACGTTCTTTTTCACGCTTCCCAGAAAGGAATAAGACATGAGAAACATACTGCTGGTCGAGGATGATCCGAACGATATAGAGCTCACCATAAAAGCGCTTTCAGATTTCAATATTGCGAATGAAATTGTTATCGTGCGCGATGGGGCGGAAGCTATAGAGTATCTCCTGAAAAGGGGGAATTTCGCCGGCAGGGTAGCGGGAAATCCTGCGGTGATACTCCTTGATCTGAAACTCCCTAAAGTGAGCGGGCTGGAGGTGCTGAAGCAGGTCAGAGATGATGAGCAGTTACGGCTGATACCGGTGGTTATCCTCACTTCCTCACGGGAGGAGAAAGACCTGAAAGAGGCATACACGCTTGGAACAAACGCCTATGTGGTGAAACCGGTCGATTTCCATCAGTTTGCAGAGGCTGTCAAACAGGTGGGTGCTTTCTGGGCGATCGTAAATGAGCCTCCCCCGGACTTGATACCGGGGAATCAAACCGGATAATAACAACTATTTCAGAACAGATTTCGCGATAAATAAGGGTTATACAACAAGCCCGGATTGTTCTATAAGTCTGAAATCGTCCCGGGGACTGCGGCCTAAGGTGGTGAGATAATTTCCCGTGATCATGCCGTCTGCACCCGCAAAAAATATCATAGAATGGAATTCACCGAGAACCTGCAGTCTCCCGCCGCAGACGCGGATCTGTTTTTCAGGGAGAAGAAACCGGTAAATACTTATGATCTTGAGTGCTTCGAGGGGATGGAGCAGGTTCCTGTCAGCGAATCCTGTGCCTTTGAGGGGGATTAAAAAATTTATCGGCACGGAATCCACATCAAGTTTTTTCAGGGCAAACGCCATATCAATCCTGTCCTCCCAGGTCTCTCCCATGCCGAATATTCCCCCGGAGCAGAGAGAAAGGCCGGCTGATTTTGCCGCTTCGATTGCCTTGATTTTATCCGAATAGGAGTGAGTACTGCAGATTTCCGGGAAAAACCGTGCGGAGGTTTCGAGGTTATGGTGATACCGGTCGAGGCCGGCATCCCGGAGTTGTTCAAGTTCCTTCTTATTCAGAAGGCCAAGACTCGCACAGGGGGAAAGGCCGAGCTTTTTAATCGCCGGGATTATACCGGAAATCTCGCACAGGTCTCTCTCCGAAACATTTTTCCCGCTCGTAACGAGCGAAAACCGTTTTATCCCGGCCTCTTTTATTGCAACAGCCTTCGGGATGAGGGTTTCTTTGCTGAGGAGAGGATATACCGGTATCTCAGCCCTGCTTCTTGAAGACTGGGCACAAAAAGAACAGTCCTCTGAACAGGCGCCGGATTTCGCATTGATAATTGAGCATACATCTGCTTTGTTGCCCCTGAAATGTTCTCTTATTTTGTTTGCCGAGGCAAAGAGAGTGAATATGTCCGAGCCTGCTGCTTGAGCGAGCACCAGGGCCTCATCCCGGGACAGGACTTGACTCTGCGAGACCTTTTCTTCCAGGGACTCAATCTCCGTGCGGCGAGTCATGGTGGCCTCCGGGGAAGTGCTGTCGCTCAACAGATGGTATGAGCTTTATCGTTACTTTAATTGTATTGTCCTTTTTGGGCCAGTAATAGACGTCCAGCACATCGCTGCTGCCATATACGAAAGGCTGGTACAGGGGCCTCAGTTCATACCCGATGGTATTGCCTTGGAGATCGAGTATCCTGCTCAGTTGAGAACGCCAGAACGCATTGTGAAAACCGACAAACTTCCCTGCCCGCTCCAGAGCTTCCCGCGCTGACAGTCCCTTTTCTGTTTTATAATCAAAATCAGGCGCATACAGGTCAAAAGTATATTGGCCTCCTTCAGGAGCAAAGATAGCAACGGTCTCAATGTCGTCTGCGTATCTCCCTCCATAGAGCAGCAGGGTAAACGTTCCCCTGAGGTCAGACGGGCTTGCCAGCTCTGTCCTGAGCGGACTGTCAAGGGCGAACGCTGAAGAGGTCAGAGCAAAGACACAAAGGCACACGACACAAGGAATAACCCTGAACAAAGAAGCTTTTCTGAGAATGTTCAATACGAACTCCTTTCCTTGGGTACAGGACTCATATCAAGCTTACTCTCTTTTAACCATAGCATCTCCTTTCTCTCTTTGTAAATCTTCCGGCATCCTCGCTGTGCTATACTTTTTTATGTCGGTGAAGCTCATCATGTTTGATCTCGACGGCACGCTCGTTGACACAAGTCAGGACATTACCAATGCCCTGAACTATGCGGGAGAACCCTTCGCGCTGAAGAAACTCACCACGAAGGAAACCATCGCGATGATTGGTGAAGGCGTGACAAGGCTTATCGAAAAGGCATGCGGAGAGGATAAGCCAGACCTGAAGGAAAGGGTAATCGAGAGGTTCCTCGATTATTACTCAACTCACCTCACCGACCACTCTGTGGTATATCCCAACGTCACGGAAACCCTGGAAAAACTTTATGCGTACAGGAAAGTCGTAATTTCGAACAAAAGAGAAAATCTGTCCGTGCAGCTTCTGGATACGCTGCGCCTTCTGAAATATTTCGACCTCGTCGTAGGGAGCGATACAACCGCTGAAAAGAAACCGTCTGCAGTGCCTCTTCTCCATGTTCTTGAGAAGCTTCACTCCCTCCCTGAAGAAGCGCTTATGGTAGGAGACAGTAAATTTGATATCGAGGCAGGGAAAAGGGCCGGGGTAAAAACTCTTGCAGTCGTCTACGGATATGGTGAGAAACAGCATCTCCTCGAAGCAGATTACGTCATAGACAGTTTCGATGCGCTGCCCCGTATCCTTGACATGAATTCCTCGAAACTCATATAATTTTAACTTAAACCCAATTTGCAGGCTTTGTAAGGATTTTTCTGTTTACCGTGCGCCTGTAGCTCAGTCGGATAGAGCAACTGCCTTCTAAGCAGTGGGTCAGGGGTTCGAATCCCTTCAGGCGCGCCATGTAAATTTCTTAAAAATAAATTTACAGTGAATAGTCGACAGGAATTAGTATATATTTAAAGAATAAGGAATTACATTCTTAAGTTTTTACTGAATACTAATTACTATTCACTGATAACTGTCGTTTATGGTGAGTGTAGCTCAATGGTCAGAGCACTGGACTGTGGCTCCAGTGGTTGGGGGTTCGAGTCCCCTCACTCACCCCAATTTTGCTATGCAGAATTTGCCGCGAAGAGCGGGAAGTGAAAGGGAAAGAAATTTTTATTTCCGGATGCCGACTTTTCACTTATAATTATTATTGAGTGCGCCTGTAGCTCAGCGGATTAGAGCATCGGCCTCCGGAGCCGAGGGTCGGAGGTTCGAATCCTCTCAGGCGCGCCATTTTGAATTTTGCAATGCAAAATTCACCGTGAACAGTAATGAGTGGATCGTGATCAGTAAAAAGTGAAGAAGGGTTTTACTGTTTTCAGTTTTTAAACTATTCACTTCGCACTGTTCACTGTTTCAGAAGTGGGCCGTTAGCTCAGCTGGTAGAGCAGCTGACTCTTAATCAGCGGGTCGCAGGTTCGAATCCTGCACGGCTCACCATATTTTTCAATTATGTGATTTTTTCATCAAT
>JAKLQR010000042.1 GCA_022013235.1 Thermodesulfovibrionales bacterium
AATCTCATACCGGTATGTGCCGTGATGCTTGTCATATTCCTCGATCATCACGACTTTCAGCTGGTGCGTGGTTCCTTTCTCTTCCGCCTGGATATTGAGGGATAAATGTCTGAGTCTGAACGTTTCTTCCTTGCTGAGCACATCCACTTTCATAGCTGAATCTCCTCATAATTTTTTTGAATAGACGAGAATATGACTTAATATATCATTAAGATTTTCAAGGAGCTTATATCCGTTATTTATACAATGTCGATTCCAGGGAAACATCAGTCCTGCCGCCATTATTCCCTTTTCCACTGCTTTTTCCAAAACATGAGGGGAGTCGTCGACGACAATATCGCAACTTTGGTCAAAGAGAACAGTTTTATCATACGACAGATGCATTTCATCGAATGCAAGCCCGTGTTTTACAAGCCATCCGTGCGTCTGTTCCATGCTTGCAGGGGTACGATGGCTTGCAATGATGATATGGAAATTGTGCTCTTTCAGAGTCGCCAGGAAGTCTTTTGCTTCAGGGTAAGGCAAATGCCTCTCATCGTCCTGATTCAACTGAATGTCCTGAATAGCATAAATAAATTCTTCCTTTGAACAGTAATGCTCCCAGAAATCCCAGTCAATCCAATCATCCGGAGGAGGCATGGTTTCATTTATTTTTTTCAGCCGCTCATAGAGAACGTCGCAGAAGTGCCACAGGGTGTTGTCGATATCTACAATTGCCTTCTTCTTTCTCATATTTCTATTATGCCTCTTAAGTATAGTCTGCGTCATCTTTATTGAAGTTTCATGCCCTATGGAAAAGCAGGAAGACAAAGTGGTGCGAGAGAGGGGAGTTGAACCCCTACGGAGTTACCCACTGGATCCTAAGTCCAGCGCGTCTGCCAGTTCCGCCACTCTCGCATGCTTGATTTTAAGGGATATTTGACATTCGGTCAAACCTGCATTACCCCGATTGTAGTAAAATTGCAGCAATTATCTAAGACTGTAATACTTGACCTTAGACTTTCAGGGTAATGGTGAGCATATCGCATAGTCATAGTAATTGTGCGCATACCGGTTTATTGAAATTCTCTTGATGAAAACTCCATCAATTTCAAGAAAATAACGACATGAGCTGTTCAGAATTCATTCCCAAAAACTCCTTGATGCCTATCCCGCCTCCGCCTACGAGCAACAGCTTTTTTGCGCGATAGTTTTTCAAAAAAGCTTCCATCCCGGGCAGAGATGTCTTTGCCCTTCCGCTTTTTACTTCTATAGCGATTAGTTCTTTCCCTTTTTTGAGGACAAAATCCACTTCCCTATTTCTATCTCTCCAGTAGAGAATGGTAAGATCAGTTCCCTGTGTACTATTTATAAGATGAGCCCCGATCGCCGACTCTGTGAGTCTCCCCCACTTCTCATGATCGAGTATTGCCCCTTCAAACCCTGTATCAGTCTGCACGGTAATTAAAGCGGTATTCAACACCTGAAGTTTTGGGCTTGATGCCTTCTCTTTTATTTTCTTAGGCGAATACTTCTGAAGTCCGGTAATCATACCAGCCCCGGCAAGCAGATTAAGATAATGGGAAAGTGTTGTAACATTCCCTGCATCATGCAATTGTCCCAGCATCTTATTCAGCGAAACGATCTGGCCTGAATATGAGCATCCGATCTCAAAGAGGTTTCTCAGCAGCGCTGGCTTGTCTACTCTTGTCATCATAAAGATATCTTTTGATATAGTGGTCTCTATTAATGAATCCCTGATATAGTGTCTCCACCGGTTTTCATCCGCAATAAGTCCGGCAGCTCCCGGATACCCCCCGAAATATATATACTGCTCCAAAGAAAAGCCGAAAGCCTCCCTTATCTCCGAATAGGACCAATGCGGGATTCTGATCAGCTCGAATCTGCCGGCAAGCGATTCTGTCAGCCCTTTTTGGATCAATAGGGGGGCCGAACCGAGAAGTACAACCTTAATATTGAGACGATTTCCGCCGTCCTGATCCCATAGGAGTTTCACCGTATCGCTCCAACCGTGTATTTTCTGTATTTCATCTACAACAAAGATAAAGCCTTTCTTGTGCGGGCTGGACTTGTATTTAATTCTTGCCGTTTCCCACTGTTGCTGAAGCCACACGGGCGAGGCCGCAGAAACCTCATCCGCAGAAACGTAATGGCCGGGGATGCCGATTTCCTTCAGCACCTCCTGTATCAGGGTGGTCTTTCCCACCTGCCTCGGCCCGGAGATCACCTGAATAAACTTCCTCGTTTCAGTCAGACGAGAGAAGATTTTCTTATATGCGTATCGCTTAAACATACGTTTTGCTCAAGATATTGAGTAATTTTACTCGGGATATTATGAAAATGTAAAGTTAATAAAAATGCGAATCAGCGTAATTGTCAAATGAACCGAGAAGCTTTTTCAGTTCATTCGAATGCTTCTTTATATCACCTTCATCGAATGCTATACATTTGACACAGTTTAACCCACAGGGGGCAAGGCATTTTATTATTTCATCGTACCGCATATTTCCTCCTTGCGACATGGCTGGAATCTCTCAGGAACAGTGCTCCCTGGCGCGTTAAGAAGATTTTCTGTAGAACATCCCGCTTCCCAGTATTTCGAGCATCTCCTCTGTGATCTCTTCCTGCCTGATATACTTTTACAGAGAACTGAGTTCTCCAATATGCTTTTTTACTGTTTCCGAAGCGCCCTCCATGCTCCTCAGGCGATACCAATTCTCGCTCCGCAAAGATTCTGCATAGCACCGGTAAAAGCTGATATAGAGGAATTCTTCCAAAGCCTTTGCAAAAATAGCCTCTGCATTAAGGTAGGTAAAGGGTGTTCTCTTATCCGGACCCATAGCGGGCATTCTGTCAATATCGGGCGGCAGTATCTGTTCTATGACAATCTGTGCCTTGTTTTCGAAAACGGAGGTAAAAGTAAACGTAAGATTATAAAACTCTTTCTTCCTGTAGATGTCCATTATCTGAACAATGGTTTTTTCCAATGCAGCCTGTATACCGCTGACGCTCAATACAGAATCACTATAATTCTCAAAAGCTATATGCCTCAACAACAATGATGAGGTGAGTCTTCTGCCAATAACAAACAAGACATCTTTGTCTCCGATCACTTCAGCAACAGCATCAGCGACTTTTTCATTATATGCTCCGCATAATCCCTGGGAAGAGCCGAAGGCTACAATGATCCTTTTCTCTCTGTTCCTTTTCATCAAAGGCAGATCAGGATAATTGGCGGTCATATCCGACAGAACGGAAAGGACATTTTTTTCATACTCCCTCACGTTCGGTACAATCTGTTCTGTCTTTCTTATGGTTACTCCCGCATACGCCTTCATGGCGCTGATGATATCCGCTATGGTATCAAAGGATTGAATCCTTTTTTCGACATCTTCAGAGTATGGCATACCTAAATCTCAACAGCAGTGATGGTATTTTTCAGCATCTCGATATCCTTATCGGTAAGCCTTCCTTCCTGCTCGATTTTATTCACCAGTTCCGCATGTGCACTCAGTGTCCTGTTCAGAATTTCCATACAGGCTTTCCCCGTCGAAGCGGTATCAACCGCATCGAGTATGCCTGATTCTAAAATGATGAAACTCAATACCATGGCCGGAAGCGTAAAGGGATGAAACCTCGGTTGCTTGAGCACCTCCCTCATGCGCTCTCCGCGCCTGATAAGCTTTGCTGTTTCTTCTTCAAGATGTGCCCCGAATTTGGTAAATACCTCAACTTCTGCAAACCGGGAATAATCTATCTTAAGCCTTTCCGCGACCTTCTTCATGGCTTCAACCTGGGCCTTGCCGCCTATTCTTGATACTGATTTTCCTACATCGATGGCAGGACGGATACCTTTGTTGAACAACAGGGTGTCCAGGTATATCTGCCCGTCGGTTATCGAAACAAGATTTGTCGGTATATACGATGATATTCTGCCTTGCTGTGTTTCAACTATGGGAAGAGCGGTGAGTGAACCTCCCCCTGCTTTCTGGTTCAGTTTGGCAGATCTTTCGAGGAGTCTGGAGTGAATAAAGAAGATATCTCCCGGGAAAGCCTCCCTGCCCGGCGGCCGTTTCAGAAGAAGGCTCAATGAACGGTATGCCTCTGCATGCCTGGTAAGATCATCGTAAACGATGAGGACATCCCTGCCTTTATCAAGAAAATACTCTGCGATAGCAGTAGCGCTGTAAGGAGCTATGTACTGAAGACCGAAAGAGTTTGATGCATCGGCAACTACAAATATGGTCTTTGAAAAATCTCCATATTTCTGTATCTCTTCGATGATCTTAAGGATGTGTGATATATTCTGTCCTATAGCAACATAAATTGAGATGACATCAGAACTCTTCTGATTGAGAATAGTGTCTACCGCTACAGCGGTTTTCCCTATTGAAGGGTCTCCGATTATTAATTCTCTCTGTCCCCTGCCTATGGGGAGCATGGCGTCGATAAGCTTAATGCCGGTATAGAGCGGCTGGGTTATGAAATCCCTCTGCAGGAGTGAAGGAGCCTCTCTTTCCACAGGATAGTATGTACTATGTTCTGATTTGGGACCTCCATCGAGAGGATTGCCGAGAGCATCAAGCACCCTTCCCAGAAGGGCCTCTCCTGCAGGCACAGAAACAATCCGTTCCGTCTTGTACGCCCCGTCTCCAGCCTTTATCCCGTTCTGTTCGGTAAGCAGGACAATGCCGATACTTTCAGCATCGAGGTCAAAGACAATGCCTTTATCACCACTCTCAAGTTCTATAAGTTCATAGAGCTTTGCATCCCGGAGCCCGGAGGCCTTCACAATTCCGTCTCCAACAGAGAGCACCTTGCCCTCTTGAGATATCTCGACGGAAAAGTCTGTCTTCCTTACCGTCTCTTGTATCTTCTCAAAAAAACTGAGTATCTCTTTTTCCATTCAGACAGTTTCTTTCAGCTTTAAGGCAAGTTTCTTTATCTGACCTGACAGTGATAAGTCATACACCATATCATAATATTTCATTTTAACCCCCGCGATGAGGGCTTTATCAATTATTGTATTGAGAATCACACTCTGTGAGAGAAGAGATTCGATTGATTCCGTGAACTTTCTTGTCTCAGCCTCACTGAGTGGATATGCGGTGATCAGATCCACGGTCAGTGGTCTGTCCTTTTCCTTTCCCTCCGGTATATGAGAAGCTGCCCCCTGGAGTTCCCTGAAAAGCTTTTCATATATGGCTTTATGGAGATCCTCATCCGAAACATCCTTTAAGAGATTCGCGGCAAAGAGGGTGACAGTTTCAATCGCCTTATCTTTCAACTCAGCTTCAAGTCTTGCTTTTTCTGTATCAAACACAGCCCTTTCTTTCTCAAAGACCCTCGCTGCTTCCTCTTCAGCCCTGCCTATCAGTTTTTTTCTCTCCTGCCCGACTTCCTCATTCATCTTCTCGATCATCCGGGATTTAAGTTCATGCAGTTTGTCCATCTCATGCTGATAGTTCTCCTTCAGTTCCAGTGCTTCCTTTTTTGTTTTCTCTGCCTCTTCGATGCGTTGCTGGATAAGACTTCTCCGCTTCTCTATAATCTCCCGTATCGGCTTATACAAAATCCGCTTAAGGATGAAGAGCAGGACAAGAAAGTTTATTACCTGAAAGAGAAATGTCCAGATATCGAATTTCATTTCACGATATACCCGATCAGCGGGTTTGCGAAAAGGATAATCAGCGCTATGACGAAAGCATAGATGGCGATTGATTCTATCAAGGCCATGCCGACAAAGAGCGTCCTCATAATCGAGGCAGACGCCTCAGGTTGTCGTGCTATCGAATCAAGGGCTTTCGAGAGCGACTCACCAAGCGCCCTTGCCGGGCCATAGCCGCCGATTGCTATGGCAAGCCCCGCAGAGAATATTGAGACAGCTACAACGACCGTTAATCCATCCATATGAAGCCTCCTTCTATGATTGTGAACGTATTCCTCCCGCTATGAACACCAGCGTTAAAACCCCGAATATGTATGCCTGTATAATCCCGATAACAATATGCAGCAGATTAAAAGGCACCGGGACAAGAAATCCGGCTATGCCGAGCAGTATCAATGCGATCATATCCCCGCTTAACATATTGCCGAACAGCCTCACTGCAAGCGCTATTGTCCTGGTAACTTCAGCGATGAGATGAAAAGGGAATAATATCCACGTTGGTTCCTTGTAATGAGAAAGATATCCCTTCAGCCCCTGTGTTGCTATTCCAAAGACATGCGTCATGGAGTAGGAGAGTACGGCAAAGGCAAATGTTGTGTTCAGATCGGCAGTCGGCGTTTTCATCATTGGCAGAATGCCGACAAGATTAGAAAAACCTATCATGATCCAGAGGGTGCCTAAAACAGGAATGACAAGCCAGGGGTCTATGGGAAGGACGTCTTTCACTGTTTTTTCTATGGCCTCAAAAATACCCTCCAGGACCTCCTGACCGGTGGACGGTTGTATAGACAGCCTCCTTGTAAAGAGAGCACAGATCGCTATTATGACGGCCATTACAACCCATGTGGTGATTACCGTATCAGTCACCTGCACAGGCCCTATGGAAAATACCTTTTCCGGAAAAACATTCAGGGTTTTCATTTCTGAGACCTCTTCAGGAAAGTGTACCAGAGATTAAAGAAGCCGACTGCAATGCCGATTATGATAAAGGTAATTGTCCATGATATTCCGCCGCTTACCCCAATCTTTTTATCCAGATATTTCCCGAGGTATGCCCCTCCGACAATAGGCAGCGCCAGCAGCCATCCGCCGACGCCAAGGACATAGGCATAGTGGAAGAATGTGCCTTTTTCCTTTCTTGCATTCATCAGTTCCTTGGCAGATTTCCCGATGTCTTTAGAAAATTTATTATCTTCCATCACGACCCACCCCTTGTAAATTCAAGGGTCTTTTCCATAAAAGATCGTTCAATACCTTGAATCATATTGAGAAAGGAAAGTTCTGATGCATCCCTTTTCACTATGGTATTCTCGATAATTTCAGCCAGTTTTTCAGCATCATCGCTTTCAAATATTTCGCGGGAGGTAATCGTCACCATTCCCCCTTTGACACTGACTATCCCTCCATCAACTGCAAGAAATACCTCCCTGTCGTTCTCATCAAGGTAATAGCAAAGGGACGGCTCAATGGCAGTTACGAAATCGATATGCCCTTTCATTATCCCGAAAAATCCGGATCCGTCTTTCAGCCTGACAGCCTTTATCCGTTTCTCGGTTATTTGCGGAGGTGTTACCATCCTGAGAGTGAATAATGAATCGCTCATCGTATTTCCCCGACATCACCTATCATGAAAAATGCTTCTTCCGGAACGTCTGCAAGCCTGTCCGATAATATCATCTCGCAGCCTTCAAGGGTCTTGTCGAGGGGGACATGTCTGCCTTTTCTTCCTGTGAACTCCTCGGTAAGAAAAAAAGGCTGGGTAAGAAAACGTTCAAGCCTTCTTGCCCTCTTCACGATCAGCCTGTCTGCCTGCGAGAGTTCCTCTATTCCGAGCATTGAAATGATATCGAGCAATTCCTTATAGCGTGAGAGATGCTCCTTTACTTTCCTGGAAACTTCGTAATGTCTTTCTCCCAGGTCCTCCGGACTGAGGAATTTTGAGGTAGAAAGCAGCGGATCAATAGCCGGGTAGAGACCCTTTGCCGCTATTTCACGCGACAGGACAACTGTCGTGTCGAGATGGGGAAACACATTCGCAACCGCAGGGTCTGTTATGTCATCAGCAGGGACATAAATTGCCTGCACGGAAGTAATAGTACCGTTCTTTGTCGATACAAGTCTTTCCTCGACCTCTGCAAGTTCCGAAAGAAGAGTCGGCTGATACCCTACCCTTGACGAGAGCCTGCCCAGAAGGACTGAGACCTCGTTGCCTGCCTGAACAAAACGGTATACATTGTCCATAAGAAAAAGGATATCCTTTTTCATTTCGTCCCTCAGGAATTCTGCAAAAGATAATGCCGTCAGCGGAGTTCTGAAGCGTATGCCGGGAGATTCGCACATCTGTCCGAATACAAGCAATGCATTATTTATGATGCCCTGCCGCTGCATCTCCTTCCAGAGTTCGTGGCCTTCCCTCATCCGCTCTCCAACACCACAGAAAATTGATATCCCCGAGTACCCTTTCGCGATTTTATAGATGAATTCCATTAAAAGCACGGTCTTTCCTACACCCGCTCCCCCGAAAAGGCCGATTTTCCCTCCTCTGGGAAATGGTGAGAGGAGATCAATGATTTTAATACCGGTCTCAAGAATCCCGGAAGTGGTTACCTGGTCTTTAAGGACAGGAGGTTTTTTGTGGATCGGAACGAGTGTATATTTTTCAAGCGGCGGCATGCCGTCTATCGGCGCACCGAAGATATTGAATGCCCTTCCAAGACATTGGTTGCATATCGGAACCCGGAGAGGACCACCGGTAGAGAGAACCTCCATTCCCCTTTTCAGTCCCTGCGTAAACCCCAGCGTTATGCATTTGATGGCGGTATTGCTGATATGGTCATGGACTTCAAGGATAATCTCCGCTCCATCCGGCTTCTTTACAACAAGGGCATCATGAATATTCGGAAGACCTCTTTCAAACTGTACCTCAATAACATCTCCATGAATGGCAGTGATAATTCCTTCCATGAATTAATCGTATCACAAAAAAAATAACTTTTTCATTCGGCAGAAGAAAATGTTTCGCTGCAAGCCTCACATATCTGTGAGGTTCGCTTCAGGGAGGATTCTGATTGTGCAGTCGCCGTCCTTGTCCAGCGATTTGTAGTAAGAATACGTTGGAGGGTCAGAGCAATAGAGTGTTTTACAGACAAGGTCCGAAAATATCTCCAGAGTCTCTTCCGGTTTTATTCTGGTGACTTGATGCCGGCTCAGCAGGGTGTAGTTGCCCTTATCTCTGCTGAACCACAGATCGCTTCGCAAGGTAAGATTTTTTATGGCAATACCATCCTTTGCGCAAAGGTCTTCTTCTGCTGCGCAGAAAGATATTGCGAAAAAACTTCCGAACAAAAAAGCGGCGAGCATACAGACATACATTCTTCTCTTCATTTGCAGGAGTCTATCAGTATTGCGCTGCAGTGTCAACCTGAAGTCAAACCACACCGAATGTCCTGCAGTTCAGATATGGTATCCCGGATTATTCAGGGAGTTACAGACAGATTACAGATTTTCGGGCGGGGTATAAAACAGGGGGAACATGATCGGGCCATGCATCCCCTGAGAGGAAATATCTCTTCAGTAGCCTGAAAACTTTTCTATATGCATACGTTCATTGCTGATATGCATCTCCTTGAGTATTTCCTTCATGCTTTCCACCATGGCCGGAGGGCCTGCAATATAAAAAACCGAATCGCGCCAATCCCTGCAGTGTTCCTCGATCATCGAAGCTTCGATTCTTCCTGTGAGCCCCGGCCACCGGACAGCCGATTCCTGCATTCTGGTCACGGTCGGCAGTACACGGAGGTTGCCATACACTTCGGCTATTGCCTCCAATTCTCCGAGAAAGACCGCCTCATCCGGTGTCCGGTTGGAATAAAAAAGCGTTATTGTATGCCCGGTTCGTGCTCCTGAAGCATAGCGGAGCATAGACCTGAACGGGGTAATCCCGATCCCGCCGGCAAGAAAAATGGCCGGCAACGCCGTGCTCCCGGGAAGAGAGAGGAATCCCAACGGTGGTTCAACAGTAATCGCCGTTCCTGCTGTCATCGCACGAAGTGTCCTCTTGAAAGCGCTTTCACTCATTTTTGTGGCAAAGAGCAATTCGTTCTCCAGAGGAGAGGAAGCGATGCTCAGGTGTCTCCTGAGCCCCTGCTCGTCAATGAAGCCCATATCAGGGAGGTTGAGGAAGCAGAACTGTCCTGCGGTAAATTGATATCCTTCAGGCTTATCAAAATGAAAAGCCATAATGTCTTTGGCAATTTCCTCGCTGCTGATCAACTTTACTGCATAATTCATTGCCCGCTCTCCTGTAATTCTATTTCGTTTGTAATCTCCTTTGCCCCTGAGAATCTACTGTACGGACATGCTCCTGATCAGGTCCTTCCTGCCAATAATTCCGACAAGCTTGCCTTCTCTCGTTACGGGAAGCGTATGGATCTTCTTCTCGGTCATGACCGTCGCAATATATTCGACTGATGCCTCCTGATCCACAGTAATCACGTCTTTCGAGCATATCTCATATACGGTAGTTGCCGTCATCTTTTTGATCTCGCTTTCCATCTTGCCTGTTCCAAACGGGATGTACGCATCGAAGAGTCTCAATACTGTCGGGATATGGAGTCTGCTGTTTTTGCTGATGAGATCGTTCTCGGTCACAACGCCTATCATCTTTCCCTGATCGTCAACAACCGGGACGCCGCTGATATGGTTCTCGATAAGCACCCGGGCAAGTTCCTCCATCGTAGCTCCGGTTTTCACCGTAATCACTTTTTCTGTCATTATGTCTTTTGCTTTAAGCATGTTTCCTCCAAAGGGTATAGTGTATGAAAAGAGCATCACTCTTTCCTGTCACGCACAGCCTATTTTTTTCCTGTCTGTATCTCCTTCAACAACTCCGCCCGGTAGTATTCTCCATGTCCGGGAAAAATTGTAACATATCTGCGGTGTTTCCTGAGCCCGGCGTCCAGTGCAATGATTACCTTTTTCAACGCTTCCGATTCCTTTTTGAAGAGCTGACTGTCGCTGTTCGGATTCGTCAATAAATATCTGTATACACCGAGGACATTCCGCTCTTCGGGAGAAAGGCTCTGGACATTGATGAGAAAATCAGAGGTGAAAATGAGACCGTATTCCCTGTTCAAAAAGAATACGTGTCCGGGGACGTGACCGCCATGGCTCTCAAGCGCTTCGAATTTCAGACCGCCGATCTCAAAAGAGAATACGACTTTAAATGCTCCCGAATATCCGAGATCCGAAAGGGGGAAATAGGTAATGTTCCTGTGAAATCTGCTCTTCGTAAAGGTATTGATCAGCCGCGTGTAGTACTTGTTGAGGTCTGCAAGTCTCCCTGTCAGTCCGTACGCCCTGTTCTCGTTCTCGATGACCCCCCGGCATCCGGGATGCAGGAATACCTGTGTCCCGAACTCGCCGGCAAAATATTCTGCCGTGCCCGCATGGTCTGCGTCGGGATGGGTAAGGAATATCCGCGTGACCTGCGAAGGCTCTATCGATTTTTCCCGCAGCAACTTTTTTATGTCTTCGTAATAGACGCCGTATCCCGCATCAATCATAGTCAATTCCCCGTCATGATGGAAGAGATAGATATTCTCAGAGGTGGGAAGACGGAAGCTGTAAAGCGTGACGTTTTCATTGATCTGCACAGGCGGCATCCCGATCGCAGAAAACCGCTCCCCTATCCTGCTCCGCGACTGTGATGCGAGGGCTAGGATCTTCTCGAAAACATCGCCCGATTCAAGGTATTTCCCCGCCTCTTCATAGAACTGGACGAGGTCAGCCTGCATATCCTGTGAGGAGTCGACAATTAAGCGCAGTTCATCGAAGTCTTCATGAGCAAGCAGTTTCCGGAGCTTGAGGAAAAATTTCTCAACGAGCTTCAGCCCTATGATATGCTCTGCCTCTTTTTTGTCAGTACCCCTATAGAGGACCCTGTAGTAATAGCCTGCGTTATTCACTGCGTCGAGGAGGCTGTCGATCTCTCCCAGGTTTTTCGTTGCCATGGCAATATCGGCGGATTCGAGGTCGATGTCTTCGTCATAGAGCATATAGAGAACATTCGCACGGTGGGACTTGAGGAGATTTGCAAACGCCGCAAGCGTCCCGGGCTTGTTCTCAAGCCGCACCTTTATTTCGAGGATATTCTCGATGCTCGTTATCTGGACATCATCCCTGATGATCCGGGTTTCTTCAATAAGAGCCCGATGCCGGTCCAAGGAATCCGCAAGCGCCGCAAGATCATCCCATGAGGATATCTGCACCTCGGCAACAACCCGGTTACTGTGGAGAGAGCGGTTGTAATGGAAAAAACTGATGTTCCCGTTACTCCCTGCGATCAACAACGCAAAGTCCGCGAGGGACCCCGGCCTGTCCTCAAGGAATACCCCGAATTTCACGACCAGCCGGACATCCGTTTTTTTCGTCAGGACACCGATGCGTTTGTAGATCTTTACCGGCAGTGATGAGATGCGTTTAAGGATTTCATGTTCCGTCATAACGCTTAATATATTCTACAAAGGAAGCTTCATAAATGAAACCGGGTTTGCATTCAGGTTCATTACTTTCACTCCGAAATGGAGATGAGGGCCGGTTGATCGCCCCGTCATCCCGACAAGGCCTATACCAGCGCCTTTCGAAACTGAATCATCAATCTCAATATTGAACTGAGACAGATGCATATAGACCGTATAGACGCCCTGTCCGTGATCAAGAACAACGGTGTTTCCCCCGTAGAATAATTCCTCTGCGAGCACAACTCTGCCGTCATTTGCAGCCTTGATCTCCTCGCCTTCCTGACCGCGGATGTCCAGACCTTTATGGACCACCTTCCATTTCCCGTTCATAATCCTTTGCGTGCCGAAATCGGTAGATATCTCATTCGGCAGCGGCATGATGAATGCCCCATTCCATATTCGATCCGATACCTTCGAAAAGAGTTCCTTCAGTTTCCTGTTCTCCTGCTTCACCCGCTCAGTATCCTTCCCGCTCAGGGACACTTTATCCTTGGGCAAGGTCAGTTTCTGTGTCTTGAAAACAGTTCGTTCAACAGTGAGTTTTACCTTTCTTTTCTTC
>JAKLQR010000043.1 GCA_022013235.1 Thermodesulfovibrionales bacterium
ACCGCAATTACGAGCACGGCAATTGAGGAAACGACAGCAGGATAGATCATCGCGCCTTTTACCTTCTTCTTGAGCTTCATCGCTTTTTCGATATAAGATGCGAGCCTGTTCAATATCGTGTCGAGGATCCCGCCTGCCTCACCTGCAGCAACCATATTCACATAGAGTTCAGTAAAGGTTCGTGGATGCTTTTTGAGCGCATCGGCATAGGTGGCGCCTGATTCGACATCACCTTTTACCTCCTGAAGCGTTTTCCCGAGCGATTTATTCTCGACCTGGGTTGAAAGGATATCAAGCGCCTGAACAAGCGGCAGTCCGGCGTCAATCATTGTGGCAAACTGACGGGTGAAGATAACGATATCCTTGTCTTTGACTCTGCCGCCAAGCCCCATTTTGAACAAAGACTTTTTCTGTTTCTCCGTAATAATCGTGGGGGTAATATTTCTCCGTCGCAGCTGGGCGATCACCTCTTCTTTTGTTGCGGCAGTTATCTCTCCGGTTTCAACAGTACCCCTTACTGTTTTGCCTGACCATTGAAATACCATAGCCATTTTACCCCCTCCCTTTACCAGAAGTTGCCGGCATACCCTTCTGGATCATCTGTACAATCTCATCGGATATCGTTGATCTTCCGAGTGCGTCTTCGTAAGTAATAAGACCCTTTGTATAAAGTTCGTAAAGAGACTGGTTCATTGTCTGCATGCCGTATTTAGTCTGGCCTGTCTGCATCATCGAGTAGATCTGATGGATCTTGTCTTCCCTGATCAGGTTTCTTATGGCAGGAGTGGGAACCAGCAACTCGACTGCGAGAACCCGGCCTGTCCCGGATTTTTTCGGAATAAGCTGCTGAGCGAATATGCCCTCGAGAACAAAAGACAATTGAACCCTGATCTGTTCCTGCTGATGCGGCGGGAAGACATCAATGACACGGTTTATTGTCTGCACTGCCGAATTGGTATGGAGCGTCGCCATGGTAAGATGGCCGGTTTCAGAAACCGTGAGCGCCGCTTCGATCGTTTCGAGATCGCGCATCTCTCCGATAAGCACGACATCCGGATCCTGTCTGAGGACATACCTGAGCGCTGACTTGAATGACACGGTATCCGCATTCACTTCACGCTGGTTGATAAGACACTTCTTGTGCGGGTGAAGGTATTCTATCGGATCTTCTACCGTTATGATGTGGTCATAACGCTCTGTATTTATCCGGTCAACCATGGCGGCAAGTGTTGTTGATTTTCCGCTCCCGGTCGGTCCGGTAACCAGGATAAGTCCCCTTGGTCTTTTCACCATCTCATTGACTATCTCCGGCAACCCGAGTTCTTTGAATCCCCGTATCTCAAAGGGGATGGTCCTGAATGCTCCGGCCACAGCGCCTCTCTGCATAAAGATATTCCCCCTGAATCTGCTCAGTCCTTTCACTCCAAATGACAGGTCAAGCTCGTTGCTTTCCTCAAATTTGTGTTTCTGGGCGTCGGTGAGAATACTGTAACAGAGGGCCTTCGTATCAGAAGGGTTCAGGGGAGGGTTATCCACACTGATCAGTTTTCCATCCACTCTCAACCTCGGCGGGCTCCCCGTAGTGATGTGCAGATCGGAAGCATTCTTCTCTATCATCATCTTTAATAACTCATACAGCGTTGCCATAACTCACCCCTTTAGTAACATTCTTATTGCCAGATTGCAATTGGCAACCAAATCATTATATCATAGTATCCGGAGTCTGATAACCCATACCTGATCAGCTGTGTGCCATCATCAGTCTCCAAAGGTAACCCTCATCACTTCTTCCAGGGACGTTCTCCCCTCCTTCACTTTTGACAGGCCGCTCTGCCGCAATGTCTTCATTCCCATTCTCATCGCTGTCTTCTTCAATTCATCTGCAGATGCTCCTTCGAGCACCATCTCCTTGATTTCCGGACCGATGAGCATAACTTCATAGAGCGCTATCCTGCCCTTGTACCCTGAATTATTGCAGGTCGGGCAGCCTTTCCCTTTATAGGCCTTAACCTTCGCGGCTTCTTCTTCAGAAAACCCTACCTGCACAAGGGCCTGCACAGGGACTTTTTCTTCCTGTTTGCACTGGAGGCAGATCTTCCGTGCAAGCCGCTGGGCTGCGATAAGTATAACTGATGCGGAGACGAGAAACGGCTCAATCCCCATGTTCAATAGCCTGCTTATACTGCTCGGGGCATCATTCGTATGGAGTGTGCTGAGGACAAGATGACCTGTGAGTGCTGCCTTGACAGCGATCTCCGCCGTCTCAAAATCACGTATTTCGCCAACAAGGATAATATCCGGGCTCTGGCGCAAGAATGCCCGCAGGGCAGAAGCAAAGGTCAATCCGATTTCTTCCCTTACCTGCACCTGGTTCATCCCCAGAAAATTATATTCAACAGGGTCCTCGGCCGTCATGATATTAATCCCGGGTTTATTGAGGAAACTGAGTGCAGAATAGAGGGTTGTTGTCTTGCCGCTTCCCGTAGGTCCGGTAACGAGAATCATGCCGTACGGCTTATCAAGGACATCCAGGAACCTCTTCAATGACTCTTCTGCAAAGCCGAGCTTCGTGAGATCCACCTGGAGGTTCGCTTTATCGAGTATCCTGAGGACGGTTTTTTCTCCAAAAAGACAGGGAAGAACCGATACGCGGAAATCGATCTCTTTTTTCTTCCCGAGCCTCAATTTTATTCTGCCGTCCTGGGGGAGCCTTCTCTCGGCGATACCAAGCTTTGACATAATTTTGAGACGCGACGTGATAGGATTTTTTATTCTTAACGGCAGATTCATTGCATTAAAGAGAACTCCGTCAACCCGGTACCGCACACGCAGGGTAGTTTCATAGGGCTCAATATGAATATCACTCGCCCCGCCCTTTATCGCATTAATGAGAATACCGTTCACAAGCTTGACAATCGGTTCTTCAACCTCGCCACCTGCGGCATCTTCCTGCTCAACGAAGGCTTCAATACTGTCAAGGGCGTCACCAACAACCTTATCGAACTCTTGTACATCTACCATGAGGCTCTCATCGTCCTGTGACGCAATATTATCTTCTTTGAGATCGTCTTCAGTAAAGGTATAGTCTTGTGCCTGAAGGGACTTCGCCGATGCCGCCTTTTTCGTCGTAACCAGCGCCTCGCCGCTTCCCCGGTAATAGGTCGATATCGCCTGCAGCACCGACGATTCACCGGCTACCACTACCTCAACATTATACCCCGTCATGAACTTCACGTCGTCTATCACAAATACATTCGACGGATCAGCCATCGCTATCGTCAACGTAGCGCCCACTCTCGCTACAGGGATGATCAGATATTTCCGCGCTATCTCAAGAGGAACCAGCTTTAATACCGACGGGTCTATCTTGTAGTCGGAGAGGTTGATCGCCGGAACCCCCCACTGCTTGCTTAAAAACGCAATCAGCTTGTCTTCCGTCAAATACCCCAGCTTGATCAGGTTCGTCCCCAGCCTCCCCCCTTCCCGACGCTGCAGACCAACCGCCTCCCTTAACTGATCCTCAGTGATTATATTCCCCGTTACCAGTAACTGCCCTAATTTCGTTGCCATGTTTCAACCATATAGAAAAAATCCGTTTCTGTCAACAAAGCAGACATGCATATATATGCTTTGGGATATATGTATTTTCATCAATTATAATAGCAAATTTCGTCTATTTTTTAATCATTATTTGTAAATCACATTCTCCATTGTGTAAGATAAAAATGAATATGACGAATACAGACAGGAATACCCCTTCTGCTGACGATATCGAAAGGGCGAACAGGCTCCTGGAGATCATCGAAGACCTCCACGAGGTCAACAGAGACACTCCTGTGATTGTAGAAGGGAAAAAAGACACATCAGCGCTCCGGTCTCTCGGCCTTGAGGGAAACATCGTTACTCTTCACAACGGAAAGAACCTCTATGACTTCTGTGATGATATAAAAGGCCGGTTTGAGAAAGTTATCCTGCTCCTCGACTGGGACAGGACAGGAGATACTCTGTACCGTACTCTTTCGGAAAACCTTACAGGACACTGGGAAGAATTTGCTTCTTTCAGGGATATCCTCAAAATCCTCTGTCAAAAAGATATCCATGCTATCGAAGGGCTCCCAAAACTCATCATGAGGCTCCAGGGAAACGATAGCCCCCGAATCACTCCCTTTTCAATAGAGGACCTTTCGGTCGGTCAGTGAGAGCGCTTGGCACGAGCGGTGAGGAACTGGCGTCACATTTTCTCGAGAAAAAAGGGTACCGGATAATCGAGCGAAATTATAAAACGCCAATCGGAGAAATCGATATTATTGCAAAAGACAGGGAGATCATAGTTTTTGTTGAAGTCAAGACAAGAACCGACATCTCATTCGGTTACCCGTTCGAATCGGTCCATGCAAAAAAACAACACAAATTAAAAAACCTCGCGCTGCTCTATATGAAAAAAAAGAGGATACAATCACCCGCGCGGTTCGATGTACTCAGTATCATCCTCAGAAAAAATGGCCCCTCTGAAATTGAACATATCAAGGATGCCTTTGAAGTGTAATCAGAATAAAAAATGAGAAGGAATGAACTTCTATTCATCGCTTCTCATCTCTCAGGCAGTTCTATAGGAACGCCTGTTATTTTTCTTGCTTTTTCTTCTCTGCTTTTGCTTCTTCTGTCTTTCTCAATGCTCCGTAGTCAATAAACTCGATCACCGCCATGGGAGCAGAGTCGTTGACCCGGTTCCTTGTATGCATGATCCTGAGGTATCCGCCGTTCCGCCCCGAAAACCGGGGGGCGATCTCTCCAAAAAGCTTTGCAAGGGAAGTCCTATTCGAGAGGTATGCAAAGGCAAGTCGTTTTGCATGGAGATCACCCCTGATTCCAAGAGTCACCATTTTTTCGGCTATCTTCCTTACTTCCTTTGCTTTTGCAACAGTGGTTTCTATCCTCTGGTGCTCAATCAATGAATTCACGAGTCCCCGCAAGAGCGCTTTCCGTTGATTTGCGGTTCTCCCGAATAATCTGCCGTCAACTCTGTGTCGCATCTTTGTCTATACCTCCGCCATGTAAAACTACCTCTCTGTTCAGAGCCTCCAGGTCAACTCTCATGCCGAGACGAAGTCCCATTCCGTGCAATATCTCCTTGATTTCATTCAGAGACTTGCGGCCAAAATTTTTCGTTCTGAGCATCTCTTGTTCCGTCTTCTGAACAAGGTCAGCAATAGTTTTAATATTCGCATTCTTGAGACAATTGTAAGACCTTACGGAAAGTTCGAGTTCATCGACACTCTTGAGGAGGTTTGCATTGAAGATCGGATCCTCGGTGGCTACGTCACTAAAATCAGGCTGTTCTGCTGAAATTCCTTCTTCTTCTAAATCCTCATCCTCCAGCAGAAAGAGATTCATATGCTCGATGAGAATCGCCGCTGCCAGTGAAACCGCTTTTTCCGGGGTTACTCCTCCATCGGTCCATATCTCCATAACTAACCGGTCATAATCCGTTGCCCGCCCAACCCGGGCCTTTTCTACGATAAAAGTGACCTTCTTTATCGGGGTAAAAACAGAGTCGACCGCAATGACGTTTATCGGCAGGTCCTCTTCTTTATGGAGTTCTGCAGACACATATCCCTTCCCCTTCTTCAAGTACATCTCTGCTTCGAAAGTTGCATCTTTATCAACAGTTGCGATTACCTGATCGGGATTTAACACCATAAAGGTCCCGTCGCTGTGAATGTCCTCACCTGTCACTACCTTCGGGCCCTTCACTTTAATCATTGCAATCTTCTTCTCGCTTGAATAGAGCTTCACTCTGATTTTCTTGATATTCAGAACAATATCGACAACATCTTCTTTTATGCCTTTTATTGTCGAAAATTCATGGAGCGCTCCAGGTATCTTAACCGCAGTAATCGCAGAACCCTCAATAGAGGAAAGCAATACCCTCCTCAGTGCATTTCCCAGGGTGGTCCCAAACCCGCGCTCCAGAGGCTCAGCTATGAGTTTTCCATACTCATCAGTCAGTGTTTCCTCATCAAATCCAACTGAATCCGGAAGCTGAAAGCCTATTTTTTTCAGATCCATAAGGCCTCCTCAAACAACCCCAGCACACTTTCTTCGAAATCGCAAAAACCAATACCGCACAGATCCAAGGGTATTTCCCTCTGTGTAAGTGAATGCCGGTTATCGGTTTCTGGTCTTGCCGGTGTCTGGAATTTCGTTCTTATCATTAAAATTTTACTGTTTCTTATAAGTGTCGTATCAAGAGGTTTATTCTCATTTAGAATATAATTCAACCACGAGTTGTTCCTGAACAGGCAGTTGAATCTCGTCACGGGAGGGAATATGTACGACCTTCCCCTTGAAACTTGCATTGTCAACTTCAACCCAGCCGGGAATTCCCCGGTATTCACTTTTTGAAAGACTGTCTATGATTTCAGGGATATCCCTGCTTGCTGCCTTCACTTCAATCACATCACCTTTTTTCACCTGATAGGAAGGGAGATTGGTTGCCCTGCCGTTGACCTGGATATGGCCATGCCCGACAATCTGACGTGCTCTCCGTCTGTTGGGAGCAAACCCCATGCGGAATACCATAGTGTCAAGGCGGCTTTCAATAAGCTGCAGGAGCACCTCACCGGTAACCCCTTTCTTTCTCTCCGCCGCATGAAAATACCTCCTGAACTGTCTCTCGAGAACCCCGTACATCTTTCTGAGCTTCTGTTTTTCACGCAGTTGTATGCCGTAATCAGATAATTTCTTAAATCCCTGTCCGTGTTCCCCGGGAGGATACTTCCGTCTTTCGACAGCGCATTTTTCGGTATAACACCGGTCCCCTTTCAGAAACAGTTTTTCTCCTTCTCTTCTGCAAATCCTGCATAAGGCTCCTATATATCTTGCCATGCTATACCCTCCTCCTCTTTGGAGGTCTGCATCCGTTGTGCGGGACAGGCGTCACATCCTTGATGAGATTAATTTCGAGGCCGGTTGCCTGAAGCGCCCTTATTGCCGATTCTCGGCCCGAACCCGGACCTTTCACGAAAATATCCACCTGTTTCATGCCAACATCCATCGCCTTTTTTGCCGCTGCTGAAGCAGCCATCTGCGCTGCGTAGGGCGTTCCCTTTCTTGATCCTTTGAACCCCAGATTCCCGGCACTTGCCCAGGCGACTACATCGCCGTTGGGATCGGTAATCGTAATGATGGTATTGTTAAAAGTAGCCTGAATATGTGCTGCTCCAAAGCTGATATTCCTTTTTTCCTTTTTAACGCCTTTCTTTCTCTGAGCCATTTGTTACGCCTCTTTCTTTTTACCCATAACGGCTTTTCTTGGGCCCTTGCGTGTTCGCGCGTTTGTTTTCGTTCTCTGTCCTCTGACAGGAAGGCCTGAACGGTGCCTCATTCCCCTGTAGCTTCCGGTATCTACGAGTCTCTTGACTGCCAGCGAAATATCCCTTCTCAGGTCACCTTCGACCCTGTAGTCTCTCTCGAGCACAGTTCTTATTTTGACAATATCTTCATCTGTCAGGTCCTTCACCCGCATGTTCGGGTTCATACGGATCTCAGACAGTATTTTCTGGGAAAGCGTCCTGCCGACGCCGAAAATCCTCGTCAGCCCGATTTCTATCCGCTCATTTTTGGGTAAATCAACTCCAGCGATTCTTGCCAACTTCCTTCTCCTCTTCGAATTTAAAGGTTCTCAGTTGAAGTTCCGAGTACTCTCCTGTCACTCAGAACTACTCACATCATGCAGAGTGTTATCCCTGCCTCTGTTTATGTCTCGGGTTCTCGCAAATAACCCGTATTATACCCTTTCTCTTCACTATCTTGCATTTCGCACACATCGGTTTTACCGAAGAACGTACTTTCATCACACCCTCTTGTCAGTTTATTTAAACCGGTAAGTAATTCTTCCCTTCGTCAGGTCATATGGCGACAATTCAACGGTTACCCTGTCGCCAGGCAATATCTTTATAAAGTGCATCCTCATCTTTCCCGAAACATAGGCAAGGACAACCTGCCCGTTCTCAAGCTCAACCTTGAACATAGCATTCGGCAAGGTCTCAATAATCTTGCCCTCAACCTCTATACTGTCTTCTTTTGGCATTAGCTAAATAGTATACTCCTTTTAATTTAATCGCGTCAAGATTCTTGGTTGATCCTCTGTTACGGCAATTGTATGTTCAAAATGTGCTGACAATTGTCCGTCCATCGTTACCGCAGTCCATCCGTCGTTCAGCACGACAACCTCGTACCCCCCCGCATTCACCATAGGCTCTATAGCCAGGGCCATACCCGGCCTCAGCCGGGGTCCACGGCCCGGCTGCCCGAAATTAGGGACCTGGGGGTCCTCATGAAGGCTTCTCCCGATTCCATGGCCGACAAATGCCCTGACCACAGCGAACCCATGCGATTCGACATAACTCTGGATCGCACATGATATATCAGATATCCGTTTATGTGGCAATGCGTTTTCAATACCGCGATACAGGGCTGCTTCTGCAACCCTTAACAACCTCTCTGTTTCAGGCTCTGTTTTCCCGACAGGGAATGTGTATGCAGCGTCTCCATAAAAACCACCCTTATACACTCCGAGGTCGACACCGAGGATATCTCCTTCTTCGAGTACTCTGTCTGAAGGGATCCCGTGTATAACCTCATTGTTTACCGAGGCACAGATACTTGCCGGATAACCACGATAGCCCTTGAACGCAGGAGTTGCTTTGTTTGATTTTATATACTCCTCTGCAACCTGTTCAATCTGCCCTGTAGTAATACCCGGTCTTATCATATTCCCCACGTAATCAAGCGTCTTTGCAACGATACTGCATGCCTGAGCCATCGTTTCTATTTCTTCCGGAGATTTCAAAATAATCATCTATGAAAATACTGGGCATAGTGCACATAGTGCATATCAATGCGAAAGGGTTACCCCTTCCTGCCCTTAATCCTGCCTTTTTTCAGGAAGCCTTCATAAGAACGGGTAATAAGATGCGACTCTATCTGCGAAACCGTATCGAGTGCGACGCCCACTGCGATCAGGAGAGAAGTTCCTCCGAAATAGAACGGCACATTGAATCTTCCTATAAGAATCTCCGGGATAATACATACCGCAGCGAGGTAAAAAGCCCCTACAAAGGTCAGACGGGACAGCACCTTGTAAATGTATTCAGATGTCTTTTGGCCCGGCCTTATCCCCGGTATATATCCCCCGTACTTTTTGAGATTATCAGCGATATCAACAGGATTGAAAATAATCGCGGTATAGAAAAACGCAAAGAATATGATCATTCCCACATAGAGCATTGTATATAACACAGTCCCTGGTGAGAGCTGACGCGCGACAGCCTGAACCCATGGGATCGCGATGAATCCTGCTACTGTTGCCGGGAACATGATTATGGATGAGGCAAAAATCGGCGGGATAACACCTGCGGTATTAATTTTGAGGGGCAGATGGGTACTCTGGCCTCCGTAGACCTTTCGGCCAACAACCCGCTTGGCATATTGAACAGGTATTTTTCGCTGCCCCCTCTCCATATATATGATTGCCCCGACAACAGCAATCATCATTACAACAAGAAAGACGACAAAGAATATAGAGAGTTCACCGGCCTGCAGGAGCCTGACTGTGGTGATGATTGCACTCGGGAAACGGGCGACTATTCCCGCAAAAATTATGAGCGAGATACCGTTTCCGATCCCCCTCTCCGTGATCTGTTCTCCAAGCCACATAATAAAGGCCGTCCCTGAAGTAAGGGTAAGCATGGTTAACAGCCTGAATGACCATCCCGGGTTTTGAATAAATGCACCGTTCTGCATGCTCTCCAGCCCCACTGCAATACCAAATGACTGAATCACGCTGATAACTATCGTTCCATATCTCGTGTATCTTACGATCTTTTTCCTGCCTGCTTCCCCCTCTTTTGCAATCTTTCCTATGGCAGGGATTACGACGGTAAGCAACTGAAGGATAATAGATGCGCTGATGTATGGCATAATCCCGAGGGCAAAAATGGTCACCCTCGATAATGCGCCACCCGAAAACATGTCAAAAAAGCCCATCAGTGCACTGGCTCCGCTTTGGGCGAGGAATTCACTCAGCGCCTCCCCGTTGATCCCCGGGGTTGGGATGTGAGCGCCTATGCGATACACGGCAAGGAGGGCAAGGGTAAACAAGACCCTGTTTTTTAGTTCAGGAATCTTAAATATATTCTGAAAGCTCGATATTATACCCATAAATATATCTCGAATGAATTAGGTGTATTCCTTCGTTATGATTTCTGAGATTAAACTACTTCTGCCTTGCCGCCTGCTGCTGCTATTGTTTCCAGGGCAGGAGCACTGAAGGCGTCGGCTTTTATCGTCAATGGCCTGGTTATCTCTCCCTCGCCGAGCACTTTAAGCCCGTCCTTTAAATCCTTGACAATGCCTCTCTCCTTGAGGGTCTCTGCAGTGATGATTTCCAGTCCTTCTATGTGCATAATGTCTTTGAGATTGATCACCGCATATTCCGTCCTGAACCGGTTTTTGAATCCCCTTTTGGGGAGCCTTCTCTGAAGCGGCATCTGTCCGCCCGCGAACCCGGGTCCTTTTGTTCCGCCTGAACGGGCTTTTTGGCCTTTATGTCCTTTACACGAAGTTTTACCATGGCCGGAACCGATACCGCGGCCGACCCTCTTATTCCTTTTCCTGCTCCCGGGAGTGGGCTTCAAATCTTCTATTCTCATGCTACCTCCTGGGTCTCTTCTTCAGCTTTGCCCCTGAGTTTCATGACTGCATCAGAGTTCTTGAGGTTCATAAGTCCATTCAGTGTCGCTTTGAGCGAATTAAAAGGATTATGACTGCGGAGAGATTTTGCAACGACATTCTGCACCCCTGCGACTTCAAGAATGGCCCTTACCGCTCCCCCTGCAATAATACCGGTGCCCTTTGCTGCGGGGTTGATTACTACGGTCCCTGCGCCAAACCTGCCTATAATCCTGTGCGGTATAGTACCCTCTATAAGGGGAAACCGTGCAAGGGACTTCTTTGCCTGTTCCACCGCTTTGCGTATAGCTTCCGGGACTTCCGATGCTTTCCCTTTCCCGATACCAACAGTCCCTTCACCGTCTCCGACAACAACAAGAGCAGTAAACGAAAACCGTCTTCCGCCCTTGACCACCTTTGCAACCCTGTTTATATAGACCACCTTGTCTCTTAAGGTCAACCCTTCTGG
Source organism: Thermodesulfovibrionales bacterium (assembly GCA_022013235.1). Classification (GTDB taxonomy): domain Bacteria; phylum Nitrospirota; class Thermodesulfovibrionia; order Thermodesulfovibrionales; family SM23-35; genus JAKLQR01. Next base: position 11,204 of record JAKLQR010000043.1, read on the forward strand.
ATCAATCTTCTCCACATAACCTCCCTAACTGCCGTTTGCTTATTTTGTCATCCGTCGTCAGTGTTGAAACACCCGACGTTATCCTAACCCGGTTAGAACTCTAAACCAGCTTCCCTGCTTGCGTCTGCCAGCGCCTTAATGGTGCCATGGTAAAGGTATCCGCCTTTGTCGAGCACTACCCTCTTTATTCCTTTTTCGAGGGCTCTCTTTGCAACCAGTTCGCCAACCAGTTTTGCGGTTTTTACATTGCCCTTATGGTGCGTTATGTCTCTGAATTCCTTATCAAGGCTCGACGCAGTTGCAAGTGTCTGTCCTTTTAAATCATCAACAATCTGTGCATATATATGATTCAGGCTCCGGTAAACGGTAAGGCGCGGCCTTGCCGGAGTTCCCGATATTTTTTTCCTGATTCTCTTGTGGCGTCTCTCTCTTGCCTCTCTTCTGCTCTCAGCCAAAACACCCTCCAATTCAGAAATCTAACAGATCTTCGCTGTCAGCTGAACAACTATTTTTTACCTGCCTTGCCGGCCTTTAATTTAAGCCTCTCGCCTGCGTACCTGATCCCTTTGCCTTTATAGGCGTCAGGCAGCCTTAACGATTTGATACTGGCCGCAACCTGTCCAATCTGTTGTTTGTCAATACTGGTCAAAGTGATCTGTACCTGCTTTTGGTCCACTGATGCTTTCACGTTCGGCGGCAACAGAAATTCGATCTGATGCGAGTAACCAAGAGCAAATACTATCCTGTCACCTGCAACCTGTGCCTTGTATCCGACGCCGAAAATTTCGAGGACCTTCCGATATCCCTGGGAGACACCAACGACCATGTTCTGAATAATGCTTCTCGTGAGGCCGTGCAGCGCTCTTTCCAATTTTGAATCTCCTGATCGTTCCACTGATATCGTGCCGCCATCCGCCACAACTTTCATCTTATCCGGATAGTCCCAGTTCAACTCTCCCAGAGGACCTTTTACGAGTATCTTCCCGGCAGCGAGATCTACACTCACTTTCTCAGGTATTGCTATCGGCTTTTTCCCTATCCGCGACATCCTCTTGTCTCCTTTACCATACGTAGCAGATAACTTCTCCGCCGACACCATCACGACGGCAGGTCTTATCGCTCAATATCCCTTTTGAGGTAGTAAGGATGGCAACACCCAGGCCGCCCATCACTTTTGGGATCTCGTTCCTGTCGACGTAGACTCTCCGTCCCGGTTTACTTATTCTCCTCAGTCCGGAAATAACGCTTTCATTATCCACATACTTCAGGATCACCCGCAGGATACCCTGCTTCCTATCCTTTAAAATTTTATACGCTCTTATAAATCCCTCTTCCTTTAATATCTTGGCTATCTCGAGCTTTATTTTAGAAATAGGGATATCCACTTTCTCTGATTTGATTCGCACAGCGTTCCGGATCCTTGTGAGCATATCCGCAATCGGATCAGTTAACATTCAACACCTCCACTAGGGTCATTGACTACCAGCTTGCCTTTACTACTCCGGGTATCTGACCCTTCAGTGCAAGATTTCTGAAGCAGATCCTGCACATGCCGAATTTTCGGAGATATGCGCGTGGTCTTCCGCATAACTTGCATCGGTTATAGGTCCTTACCCCGAATTTCGGTGGCCTTTTTGATTTTTCTATCATGCACAATTTTGCCATTAGAACTCCTGTCTCAATAAATGGTCATCTGTCACCCTTTATCTCTTGCAGACAAGCGATGAAGGATCCTGGTGACCATCAGTTTTTAAACGGCATGCCCATATAGCGCAAAAGGGACTTGCTCTCTTTATCAGTCTTCGCGGAAGTACAGAAAATAACGTCAAGTCCGTGAACCATTTCGACTTTGTCATAATCTATCTCAGGGAATATGAACTGTTCTTTCAGTCCAAGCGCGTAATTTCCCCGGCCGTCAAATGCCTTCCCCGCAATACCCTTGAAATCTCTGATCCTCGGCAATGCAACGCTGATCAGCCTGTCGAGGAATTCATACATCCTGTTCCCCCGCAGGGTAACCTTGCATCCGATAGGAACCCCTTGTCTCAGCTTAAAGGCAGCGATAGATTTTTTTGCCTTGGTAACAACGGCTTTCTGACCGCTTATCATGGAAAGTTCTTTCTGCGCTGCATCAAGGAGTTTTATATTCTGTATGGCTTCTCCCAGTCCCACATTGAGAACGATTTTTTCCAGCCTGGGAACTTCCATTACATTGTCATAGGAGAATTCCTTTGTCATGAGCGGCACAATTTCCTTCAGGTACTTTTCCTTGAGCCTCGGCATCATATCAGTCCATGACCTCCCTGCATTTCTTGCAGACTCTCACTTTTTTGCCAGTCTGTAGCACGGTATTCCCTATCCGCGTGGGCTTGCTGCACTTAGGGCATATAAGCATTACATTCGATACCTTCAAAGGAGCCTCTTTCTCTATAATACCCCCCTGGGCATATTTTCTGGATGGCTTCATATGTCTCTTGATCACATTGATCTTCTCGACCAGCACCTGCTCCTTTAACGGATACACTGATAATACTCTGCCCCGTTTATTTTTTTCTTTTCCCGCTAACACAATTATAGTGTCATCTTTTTTTATGCTCAGTCCCATATTTCTCCTATAAGACCTCCGGGGCCAGGGAAATAATCTTCGTATATTCTCTCCACCGAAGCTCCCTTGCCACCGGGCCGAAGATTCTTGTTCCGACCGGTTCTCCCTGCGGATTGATGAGCACCACAGCGTTTTGATCGAAACGGATGTAAGAACCGTCAGCCCTTCTCTGTTCTTTCTTTGTCCTTACCACAACAGCCTTTGCAACAGTCCCTTTCTTTATATTGCTGTCAGGCAGCGCCTCTTTGACACTGACGACGACAATATCACCGAGCCGGGCATATCTCCTGTGAAATCCCCCAAGCACCTTTATACACTGAACCTTCTTGGCGCCTGAATTGTCTGCTACTTCGAGCATACTCCTCAACTGAATCATTTTCGATCACTCCAATCAGCCTCTAGTCTATTACCATCCACCGTTTTTCTTTGCTGAGAGGCCTTGTTTCTATAATCCTGACGATATCTCCAACATTATACTTGTTCTGCGCAACATGTGCTTTGAACTTTGTGACGCGCTTCACCGTTTTCTTATATTTTGGGTGCTGAAACAGCCTCGTGATCGCTACAACAACAGTCTTGTCCATCTTGTTACTGATGACCTTCCCTGAATAAATCTTCTTTGACACTTCTCCTTTTCCCGGCATTTAAGTTCTCACTTTTGCTTTCTCGGTCTTTATTGTCAGAACCCGTGCGATATCCTTTCTGACCGCCTGAATACGCATTGGATTTTCTATTTCACCTGTCACTGACTGGAACCTGAGATTAAAGAGTTCTTTTCTCAAGTCCTGCTCTTTCTGGCTCAGCTCATCAATGGTGAGTGCATGCAGATCAGATGGCTTCACAGGACCTCCTCGTTTCTCTTTACAAACCTGGTAGCGACCGGGAGTTTATGAGCAGCAAGCCGCATAGCTTCTTTGGCTGTCGTTTCGGTCACTCCCGACATTTCATAGAGAACCCTGCCCGGCTTCACAACGGCTACCCAATACTCAGGGTTTCCCTTTCCCTTTCCCATTCTCGTTTCGGCAGGCTTCTTGGTGATCGGTTTGTCCGGGAAAATCCGGATCCATACTTTACAGCCTCTCTTTGCATGACGGGTGATTGCAATTCTTGCGGACTCGATCTGTGCACTCGAAACCCACCCCGGCTCCAGAGCCTTCAATGCATACTCACCGAACGCGACTGTTGAGCCGCTATAGGCTTTCCCGTTCATCCTGCCTTTCTGCATCTTCCTGAATTTAACCTTTTTCGGCATCAGCATAGTATCACCTAAATTTCCTTTGTTCTGCTTTCGGGGAGTATATCACCCTTATACATCCAGACTTTGATTCCGATAAGACCGTACGTTGTTCTCGCTTCAGCAAATCCATAATCGATATCGGCCCTGAAGGTATGAAGCGGGACTCTTCCTTCCCTGTACCATTCAGCGCGGGCTATTTCTGCTCCCGCAAGCCTTCCTGAACACGCTATCTTTACGCCAAGGGTACCGAAACGCAGGGCAGAAGCCACTGACTTCTTCATCGCCCTTCTGAATGCGACCCTTTTCTCGAGCTGAAGGGCCACGTTTTCGGCGACGAGCTGCGCATCCACTTCAGGCTTCCTGATCTCCTTGATATCGATCGAAACTTCCCTGCCTGTCATTGCCTTAAGGTCTTTCCGGAGCTTTTCGACCTCAGACCCTTTTTTACCGATTATGATTCCCGGCCTGGCTGTATGGATAATCACCCTGATATTCTGACCGGCCCTTTCAATTTCGATCTTGGGTACGCCGGCATGAAAGAGTCGGCCCTTTAACATTTTTCTTATATGAATATCCTCAATAAGCTGGTCGCTGTAGCCCTTCTTGGCATACCACCGCGAGTCCCATGTCTTTATTATCCCAAGCCTGATTCCTATTGGATGCGTCTTCTGACCCAAAATACCCTCCTGGTTAACTTTCCTCGGATAAAATCACAGTGATGTGACTCGATCTCTTCCGAATAACATTCGCCCTTCCCATTGCTCTCGGTTCCATCCTTTTCATAACAGGCCCCTGATCAACATATGCCCTGACGATCTTCATCTCTTCAGGGTTCACCGCCTTTTTCTGCTCGGCATTCGCCATTGCCGACTTCACGAGTTTTTCAATAAAACGCGCTCCCCGGTACGGCATGAATCTCAGATAGACGAGAGCGTCTCCTGCGTTTTTATTTTTGATGAGGTCTACAACCCTCCGTGCCTTCCTCGGAGTTATCCGTGCATATTTCAATATTGCTTTTGATTCCATAATCAGCCTTCCTCTTTAACCCTTTGCCGCTGCAGCCTTTTCAGACCCTGAATGGCTCCTGAACGTTCTCGTGGGGGAAAATTCACCAAGCTTGTGGCCAACCATATTCTCAGTGACATATACGGGTATGAATTTTCTGCCATTGTGCACAGCGAATGTATATCCTATGAACTCAGGGATAATCGTCGAACGTCTTGACCACGTCTTTATGAGTTTTTTGTCACCGCTCTCAATCATCGCCTCAACCTTCTTCATCAGCTTTGCATCAACAAAGGGACCTTTTTTTAGGGACCTGGGCAATTTACTTCCTCCTCTTTATGATAAATCTGTTGGTTCTCTTGTTATGCCTGGTTTTCACACCCTCGGGCTTACCCCATGGCGAACATGCAGGGCGTCCCCCGGACGCCTTCCCCTCACCACCTCCGAGAGGATGATCAACCGGGTTCATTGCCACACCCCTCACATGCGGTCTTTTGCCCAGCCATCTTTTCCTGCCTGCCTTCCCGTACGATATATTTTCATGGTCGGGGTTGCTTACCTGTCCAATAGCGGCCATACATTGAGAAGGTATGAACCTGGCTTCTCCGGACGAAAGTTTAACCTGAACATAGTCCTCTTCCTTTGCAATAAGCTGTGCCGACGCGCCTGCGCTTCTCACGAATTTCGCGCCCTCTCCCGGACGGAGTTCAATATTATGTATAAACGTACCAAGGGGCATATCAGAAAGCGCGAGAGCATTCCCGGTCTTTATTTCCGCACCTTTCCCGGACACCACCTCATCTCCGACAGAAAGTCCTACAGGAGCTACGATATAGCGCTTTTCACCGTCTTTATAATAGAGCAGCGCAATCCTTGACGATCTGTTCGGGTCATATTCTATCGTAGCCACAGTAGCAGGTATCCCTGCCTTGTCGCGTTTGAAATCGATAATCCTATATGCCCGCTTATTTCCGCTTCCCCTGTGCCATACCGTAATGCGCCCGGTATTGTTCCTCCCGCCTTTCCCCCTCTGTGCTTTTACCAGCGGTCCACAAGGCTTTTCAGCGGTGATTTCGGAAAAATCCGATACGGTCTGGAATCTTCTGCCTGGTGATGTCGGATTGAATTTTTTTATGCCCATTTATGCACCTTCAATGAAATCGAGTTTTTCACCTTTCTTTAAGGTGATTATTGCCTTTTTCCTGTCGGGTCTTTTCCCGAGAGACTTTCCGAATTTCTTCATTTTCCCGATCACACTGATCGTAGAAACTTTCTCCACTTTAACCTTGAAGAGTTCTTCCATAGCCCTCTTTATCTCAATCTTGTTCGCATCCTTCGGGACTTCGACAAGTATTTTGTTCTCTGTTTCCTTCAGACTGCTGCCCTTTTCAGTAAATAACGGCTTTTTGATAATCGCATAGATATTTTTCATGATGCCTGTAATCCCTCTAACTTTTTTGCAGCCTCTTTCGTCATGAGCAGCATATTATATGCTAAAACCTCATAGGTATTGAGATCAACTGCCCGCATTACAGAGACCCCCGGTATATTTCTCGCGGAAAGGATGATCGTGTCATCTTTGTCCGGAAGAACAATAAGGACACTCTTTTCCTGCAAGCCGAGGTTCCTGAGGATAGTCACCATATCCTTTGTCTTTGGTTTGTCAACCGACAGACTGTCTATAAATACGATTTCACCTCCGGCAAGCTTTTCCCTAAGCGCAGCGAGTAACGCAAGTTTTTTCATTTTTTTCGGAGGGTGATACGAATAGTCTCTCGGCTGGGGGCCGAAAATTGTTCCACCGCCTCTCCATAAAGGAGAACGGTTGCTCCCTGCTCTGGCCCGGCCTGTGTGTTTCTGCCGCCAGGGTTTTTTGCCCCCTCCGCTTATCAGTCCTTTTGTTTTTGTCGCATGGTTTCCCTGCCTCTGGTTGGCAAGATAATTCACGACCGCTTCATGGAGCACCCCTTGTTTGGCCCGTACACCGAAGACGTCCTCACTCAGGGTTATCTTTTCGACTGTATTGTTATTCCTGTCTTTCACTTCGATCTCTGGCATATCAATTTTCCTTTTTGATCTCCACAATGGTTCCGTTCGCTCCCGGCACAGCGCCCATAACCAGCAGGAGGTTCTGTTCAGCCTTCACCTCGACAACTTCGATGTTCTTTACCGTTACGCGCTCTGAACCCATATGCCCGGGAAGTTTCTGATTCTTCCATACCCTTGAAGGATACGAACTTGCTCCGATAGAACCGGGAGCACGGTAGAACGTAGATCCGTGTGATGCCGGTCCGCCTGAAAAATTATGTCTTTTCATGACGCCCTGGAATCCCTTGCCCTTTGATACGCCTGACACATCAACCTTATCTCCCCTGGCAAACTTTTCGACCGTCACAAAATCACCTACCGCAAGTCCGCCGGTTCGAAATTCCCGCAGTATCCGGTATAGCTTTATCCCGGCCTTTTTAAACATGCCGGTTTCCGGCTTGTTTATTTTTTTCTCCTTGCCTTCGATAAACCCTAATTTCACAGCCTCATATCCATCTTTTTCGAGGGTCTTTACCTGAACGACACAGCAAGGTCCCGCTTCAATAACTGTCACAGGATATGCCCTGCCATCCTCTCTATATATCTGCGTCATACCGAGTTTTTTTCCTAAAATACCTACCATAACCTGTCTCCAAATTTTCAGAAACTAACAGCCAAAAGCTCTGAGGTTCTCCCTGTTCACAGCTTTATCTCTACATCAACACCGGCTGCAAGCTCAAGTTTCATGAGAGCGTCAACTGTCTGTGGAGTTGGATCAACGATATCAATGAGCCTCTTGTGGGTCCTGATCTCGAACTGTTCCCTGGATTTCTTGTCAACATGAGGTGACCTGAGAACTGTTACCCTGCTGATCCTTGTCGGCAACGGCACCGGACCCGCAATCCTTGCGCCCGTCCTTTGAACCGTATCGACAATCTCCTTTACAGACCTATCCAGTATTCTGTGGTCGTAAGCCCTTAATTTTATTCGTATCTTCTGATTCACCTTTGTCTCACTCTTATCTTACAAGTCTTTCTGAATGTATTACGAGATTATCCCAAGACCTCTGTGACGACGCCTGCGCCGACAGTTCTGCCGCCTTCGCGAATGGCAAACCTCAGTTCCTTCTCCATCGCGATCGGCGAGATCAGCTCTACCGACAAACTCACGTTATCTCCAGGCATCACCATCTCTACTCCCTCAGGTAACTGCGCCACTCCCGTCACATCCGTCGTCCTGAAATAAAACTGCGGCCGGTATCCCTTGAAAAACGGCGTGTGCCTCCCGCCTTCTTCCTTCGTCAGAATATACACCTCAGTCTTGAATTTCGTGTGCGGCGTGATGCTCCCGGGCTTCGCCAATACCTGCCCGCGCTCTACTTCATCCTTCCCTATCCCACGTAAAAGGACCCCTACGTTGTCTCCCGCTCTCCCCTCATCCAGCAGCTTCCGGAACATCTCCACCCCCGTCGCTACCGTCTTCCTCGTCTCTCCCAATCCTACTATCTCTACCTCTTCTCCAACCTTGACAATCCCACGCTCTATTCTTCCCGTCACCACCGTCCCACGCCCGGATATCGAAAATACATCCTCTATCGGCATCAAAAACGGCTTGTCTATCGGCCGGTCAGGCGTCGGGATATAACTGTCTATCGCATCCAGCAGCTCCAGTATGCTCTTGTACTCCTCCGCGCTCTGGTCCGCGCCCTGGCTCTCCATAGCCTTCAGCGCACTGCCCCGAATCACCGGTATCTTGTCCCCGGGAAACTGATACTTCGTCAGCAGCTCCCTCATCTCAAGCTCCACCAGGTCCAGCAGCTCAGGATCATCCACCATGTCTACTTTATTCATAAATACTACAATGTACGGCACTCCTACCTGCCTCGCCAATAATATGTGCTCCCTCGTCTGTGGCATTGGCCCGTCCGCCGCTGACACCACCAGCACCGCCCCGTCCATCTGCGCCGCTCCCGTGATCATGTTCTTGATGTAATCGGCGTGCCCGGGACAGTCTACATGCGCATAGTGCCTCTTGTCCGTCTCATACTCAACATGCGCAGTCGCTATCGTTATCCCTCTGGCCTTCTCCTCAGGCGCGTTGTCAATACTGTCAAATGACCTGTATGACGCCTGCCCCTTGAACGAAAGCACCTTCGTGATTGCCGACGTCAACGTCGTCTTCCCATGGTCAACATGCCCGATCGTCCCTATGTTCGCATGCGGCTTTACCCTCTCAAATTTCGCCTTTGCCATTTTTCCTCCTCTTTTTCAGTTGACCGTTGTTTTTCATCCTATTCATTCAGGGAACCAACGTACAACTGCCCACTCAACTCCCTTATCCACCCTTCACCACTGCAATAATGCCTTCTGACACTCCTTTTGGCACTTCATCATATCGTGAAAACTGCATCGTGTAAGTGGCTCTTCCCTGTGTCTTTGACCTCAAGCCAGTCGCATACCCGAACATTTCAGCCAGAGGGGTCATTGCCTTGATTAACTGGACATTCCCTCTGCGTTCAATATTCTGAATCTTCCCTCTCCTGGCATTCAGGTCTCCTATCACATCGCCCATGTATTCCTCGGGAGTTACCACCTCAACATTCATAACAGGCTCAAGGATCACCGGTTTTGCATTTTTTGTAGCTTCTTTAAACGCCTTGGACCCTGCAATCTTGAATGCCCTTTCCGATGAGTCAACTTCATGGTATGAACCGTCATATAACCTTGCCTTTATATCAACAACAGGATATCCGGCGAGGATACCCCTGTCTGCAGACTCTTTAATGCCCTTTTCCACCGCGGGAATATACTCCCTCGGTATAGAACCTCCGACTATTTTATTCTCGAACTCGAACCCTTTTCCCATCTCTAACGGCTCTATCTCAATATATACGTGTCCAAACTGACCACGTCCGCCGCTTTGCCTTACAAACCGCCCTTCACCCTTTGCAGCTGCCCTGATAGTTTCCTTATATGCAACCTGCGGCTTCCCGACATTCGCGCCAACCTTGAATTCCCTGAGAAGCCTGTCCACAATAATCTCGAGGTGCAGTTCCCCCATGCCGGATATGATCGTCTGTCCCGTCTCCTCATTAAATGATACCCTGAACGAAGGGTCTTCCTGTGCAAGCTTCGCCAGAGACTGGGAAAGTCTTTCCTGGTCTGCCTTCGTCTTGGGTTCGATCGCGACAGACATGACCGGTTCGGGGGATTCAATAGACTCAAGAATGATCGTGTTCTTCTCGTCACATAAGGTGTCGCCGGTGAGCGTATGCTTCAATCCCACCACCGCTGCGATATCACCGGCGGATACTTCCTTTATCTCCTCACGTTTATTCGCGTGCATCTTGAGAAGCCTGCCAACCCGTTCCTTGGTATCTTTTGTTGAGTTATAGACATAGGAACCTGCGTTCAACACTCCGGAATAAGCCCGGATGAAAGTAAGCTGTCCAACAAAGGGATCCGTCATTACCTTGAATGCAAGGGCGGAAAAAGGCTCGCTGTCATCAGCATGCCTGACGATTACAGAATCGCTGCCCGGAACAGTCCCAACAACAGGCGGGATATCAAGAGGCGAAGGCAAATAGTGAATGACCGCATCGAGAAGCTGCTGGACCCCCTTGTTCCGGAAAGCAGAGCCGCAGAAAACAGGAGTCAGTTTCAGCTCGAGTGTCCCCTTCCGTAAGGCTGCCATTATTTCATCGGCGCCGATTTCTTCACGGTTGAGGAATTTTTCCATAATCGCGTCGTCTACATCAGACAGCGATTCGAGCATTTTTTCCCTGTATTCC
>JAKLQR010000044.1 GCA_022013235.1 Thermodesulfovibrionales bacterium
ATACGAGTTACTTGAATGCAAATCAAAAGCTGCATATAATCTCATACGGCACCTCCTAAAGGTTAAGATTGGTTTCTTTCCTTGAGCATACCGCAAAATCGATATGCTCAGGAGGTGCCCTCTATATGATTATCAGGTGTTAGCCACACCGATTACTGTGCACCTTTTGACGAAGCAGTCACCACAGTATCTAACATTGCCTGAGACTTTGCATCGCAACAGGGAAAAATCGGCTACGCTTCCGGCAGGTTCAGTTTGATAGAGAGTTCTCGCAGTTGTTTCTGTTCGACCGGCGACGGGCTGCCGCTCATGAGGCAATAAGCCTTCTGGGTTTTCGGGAACGCGATCACCTCTCTGATGGAGGAAGCGCCGACCATAATCATTAACAGCCTGTCGAGCCCGAGCGCGATGCCGCCGTGGGGAGGTGCGCCGTATTCGAGCGCATCGAGAAGGAACCCGAATTTTGTTTGTGCCTCTTCCTGTGATATCCGAAGGATTTCGAACATCTTCCTCTGGACGTCACGCTGGTGGATACGGATGCTTCCGCCTCCGATCTCGTAGCCGTTCAGCACGATATCATAGGCTTTTGCTTTGATGCGGGAGAGGTCGGAGTCCGGCGTCTGGAGTTCGGAAATATTCAAAGAAGACAGCTTTGCGATATCTTCATCGGCAGGCGAGGTGAACGGGTGATGCATCGCCTCAAACCGGCCTTCTTCAGCATTCCACTCCAGAAGCGGAAAGCCGGTTATCCATGCGAACTTGTAACCGGGCTGTATAAGATTTAATTTTCTGCCGAATTCCAGTCTCATCCTGCTCAGCACATCGTGAACGACTTTTTCGCTGTCCGCAACAAAGAGCATCAAATCGCCTTCGTCTGCTTCAAGCCGCTGCGCCATCTGCCGCAGGATTTCTTCGGGAAAGAATTTCGCGATCGGAGAATCAAACCCGTTGTTTTTCACTTTGATCCATGCAAGGCCTTTTGCGCCGAATGAGATTGCCTCTTCGGTCAGCATGTCAATCTCTTTTCTCGAAAGACCGGCCATCCCCTTGCCATTAATCGCCTTGACTCTTCCGCTGGCCTTTATCGCATCGAGAAAGACTTTGAACGTGCCTTTTTCTGCCAGATCAGCCATTTCTTTCAGTTCAAGGCCAAACCGGAGGTCGGGTTTGTCATTCCCGAACCTTTCCATAGACTCATGGAATCCCAGAGAAGGGAAAGGCAGGGCAAGGTCTATGCCGAGGATTTCTCTGAAGAGCTTTTGCATCATGCCTTCAACTGTATTGATGATATCAGCTGTATCGGCAAACGACATTTCCATATCGACCTGGGTGAACTCAGGCTGTCTGTCCGCACGCAGGTCTTCGTCCCTGAAACACTTCACGATCTGGAAGTATTTTTCGAGGCCGGCCACCATCAATATCTGCTTGAAGATCTGGGGCGACTGCGGCAGGGCATAGAAATGTCCGGGGTTCAGCCGGCTTGGAACGAGATAATCCCGCGCACCCTCAGGGGTAGATTTTGTGAGCATGGGAGTTTCGATCTCCAGAAAGCCTTTCTGGTCGAGATAATCTCTTATGAGTTTAGTCGTCCTGTGCCGCGTGATGATATTCTGCTGCATTTCCGGCCTTCTCAGGTCAAGATACCGGTGTTTAAGCCTCAGCGGTTCTGAAGCATCGGCGGCATCCTCGACCATGAACGGCAAGGGAGCTGATTCATTCAACACATCAAGTCTGTTTACATACATCTCGATCATGCCGGTAAGCATAGCGGGGTTTTCTGTGCCCTCAGGCCGCTTTCTTATCTCTCCCGACACGGAGATCACATACTCGCTCCGCAGGTCATGCGCATGTTCATGCGCCGCCCCGGAGACGTCGGGGCTGAATACGATCTGGAGCACCCCGCTCCTGTCACGAAGGTCTATAAATATGAGGCCGCCGTGGTCTCTCCGTCTGAATACCCAGCCACAGAGACTGAGGTCTTTGCCGATCTCAGATTCCAGTATTTCACCACACCCTTTATCGCGAAGCATCTGTCCTCCGATCAGCTGCAAATTCTCTTTTCATTTTCTCTATTTCTTCGGCCGTCAGGAACCGGTATCCTCCGGATTTCAGGTCGCCGAGCGACAAAGCGCCAAACTTTATTCTCGTCAGTTTCAGGACGGGATGGTTGATCTCCTTGAACATCCTTCTGATCTGTCGCTTTTTTCCTTCATGTATGCTCATCTCGAACCATGTATTATTTTCAGTCTTCTGCAGTTTCTTTATTTTCGCAGGAGCGGTTACTCCTTCCATGAGCTTAATCCCTTTCCTCAGTTTCTGGATCTTTGCCTCGTCCGGTTCTCCTTTTGCCTTTACAAGATATGTCTTGAAGATCTTTTTCGAAGGATGGAGCAATGATTGCGCGAAATCCCCATCATTCGTCAGGAGCAGCAACCCTTCAGAATCATAATCGAGCCGTCCGACGGGGAAAACTCTGTATTTTACCCTCTTGAGGAAATCTTTGACCGTGGGCCTTCCTTCAGGGTCATTGAGGGTCGTAACAACACCTCTCGGTTTATTGAACATGAGATAAACCTTCGGTTCCGGCCTGAGCAGAAGCTTCCCGTTAAGCTTTATGTGATCCTTTGCCGCGTCCGCCTTGGTGCCGAGCGTGGCCACCTGACCGTTGACTGTCACCCGGCCCTCAAGGATCAGCTCTTCGGATGCCCTTCTCGAAGCTATCCCCATTTCGGAGAGTATCTTCTGGAGTCTTTTTTCCATAAGACTTAATAATACCATAGATCATCAGAACGATTGGTGGACGACAGGTTCCCGGAATACAGAGAATTTATGAATTTAAGGGGGTTATACTCTTTTTTTGAGCCATTTTTTCGGGTTCACGACTGAGAATCCGCCGTTCCCGTCAGAGCAAACGACTTTTGCTATCTGTGAGTTCAGAATCATCCGTTTGCACATCATACAGGGCTCGGAGTTGCACTCGCGGCCCTTTTCATCGGTCCCGGAAATATAGATCGTGGCGTCCCTCAGTTCGTCAACAGAAGCACGGATTATTGCATTAGCCTCGGCGTGCACACTGTGACAGAGTTCATATCTCTCGCCGTGAGGGATCTGGAGTTCTTTCCGGGTGCATTTGCCTGCATCAAGGCAGTCTTTCATGCCCCGGGGAGTGCCGTTGTAACCGGTGGTGACGATAATATTGTCCTTGGTGATCACCGACCCATACTTCCTCCGCAAACAGGTGGCTCTGGTCGAAACAGCCTTTGCGATACCTATAAAATATTCGTCCCAGCCGGGCCTTAGTTTTTTTGATTTTTTCATGATATGTATAATAGCTTACAGAATAAGATGCTTACAAGGTTCAGAACAGTCTCTTAAAAGAAAAATTCATGGTGAAATCAGGCGCTCCGGAGGTATTAGGGTCCTCTGTAAGCGATAATTCTACGGTGTTCTTCCCTGCAGAATACCTTCCCCCAAAAGAGAGGAGCACCGCAGTCCTGTCCACTGAGGGGATGTCTGTTTCGGGCAATGGAGAGCCCTGAATGAAAATTTGTCCTAAGAGGCTGATATCTTTCCAGAAAGCTGCCTCCACTGCTGCTCCCCCATAGAGGTAATCCCTGAGGGTTACCCTTTCATATCCTCTCAGGTCGCCCGGAAATACTATGCCGAGGTTCAGGTACGCGTTCAGTTTGTCTCCGAAATTTTTTTCCATCATGACAGAAAGACCTGTATCCAGGCTGCCGTTTCCGAATCCGGCCTTCGCATTACCTGAAGGGAACTCTATAGATGCCTGGACGCTGACAGCCGGATCGGATTTCAGAACGGGTTTTTTGAATGTGAGCCGGATGTCTCCGACTTGTATCCGTCCGTTCTTTCCCTTTACGATCAGGGCATTGTCCCTCCGCACCTCGTAAAGGAATTCATTCTCAGGCCTCTCACTTCTCCCGTAATCAGGAAAACCGAATGCATCATGATAGCGGTTGAGAAAGCCGTCCATGACACCGGAACTGAAACCGAGTATCGGCAACTCAATCCCGATCTCGATGAAGTCATTCAGGTTTTTTTTCGCCCGGAGATTGAGTTCGGTTATCTCCATATCAAGTCCCATCCCCCACGTTGCTGAATTGTCTACAAGATAGATGCTCGAGTGTGAAAGAACTGCGCTGAAGGACGTCCCGATTGCGGCTTTTTCCAAAAAAGGGGCGTTGGCCGGGAGAAAGAGAGGGAACTGATTCCGTACCTGCAAAGGCCCGTCAAATGCAAACACTGAACTTGGGAGAAAGAAGAGAATGAAAAACGAAAAGAATAGTTGCTTCATGGCAAAAGATACAGTAACAGAGGCGGGATTTGAAGTCAATCGCGCGTGCTTTCCGGTCACTTTCATTTTTCCGCAGTTTTTGTAATACTTTGTGTAAGAGACCTCGCAATATTCTGGAAACATCCTGAGCAATCAATTGCAGCAGGAGAACTAGCCGGAAGGATGGTATGGAGGAAAGAAGACGGCACAAGAGATTTTCGGTCGATGTATACTTTCAGATAACAGAACCATGAAGAAGAATCTAATCCCGAAAGGGAAAAACATAGAAATATCTCTTGAACTCCTCGAATTGTCCCTGATTATTAAGGATTCGGTAAAGAAAGCGGTCAAGAAGAAATAATGTCCATTGTTGAATCCTTTAAAAAGACTATTGCTTTTTTTAATGAACTCAAAAAGGAAGGGCTTATTGCTGACTACGCCTTGATAGGCGTCCTAGCTCTTTCGGCATGGGTTGAACCCCGAACCACCAAGGACGTTGATCTTGTTGTGGTTTCAAAAAACCAGACATGGCAGGATATCGCGTCTCTTATTAAAACAAGACTCCATAAAAAAGTTGTCCTCCAGAAGGGTAACAAGAGGACAACAATCTGGCGATTGACTCTGAAGTTCATCACAAGGGATTGAGGGGAAAGGATTTTGAAGATAAAAGGAAGAATTTCAA
>JAKLQR010000045.1 GCA_022013235.1 Thermodesulfovibrionales bacterium
AGCAGGATTGCCCTGATCCCCGACCATTTCGCGCCCCAGAAAGATATCAAGGCGGCCGAGCAGTGCAGGATGCTCAGGGATTTTTCGAGAGAATACAACATCGATCTCTACTTCGAAGTGGGGAGGATGGGAATCGAACACGCGCTGCTTCCCGAGCAGGGTCTTGTCGGGCCCGGTGAGGTCGTTATCGGAGCCGACAGCCATACCTGCACTTACGGCGCGCTCGGCGCATTCTCGACGGGTGTCGGCTCGACCGATGTGGCTGCTGCCATGGCTACAGGGGAGTGCTGGTTTAAAATTCCTGATTCCATGAAATTCATATATTACGGGAAACTCAATAAATGGGTCGGCGGCAAAGACCTGATTCTCCATACGATCGGAGATATAGGGGTCGACGGCGCACTCTATATGGCTATGGAATTTGAGGGCGAGACGATCGGGAACCTGCCGATGCATGGAAGGCTCACGATGTGCAACATGGCTATCGAGGCCGGAGGAAAAAGCGGAATCATCGTGCCTGACAAGATTACAAGGCGTTACATGAAAAACAGGGCGAAAAGACCGTATACTTTTTACAAATCCGACAAGAAAGCCCGGTATGCTTCAGTGCATGAATATGACTGCGCAAAGATCCTTCCTACAGTCGCATGTCCGCATCTCCCGTCGAACACGAGACCGGCGGCCGAACTCTTTGAAGTCTCTATAGATCAGGTGGTAATAGGATCATGTACCAATGGACGGCTCGAGGATCTGCTCGAGGCAGCAACAGTCATAAAAGGGAGAAAAGTGAATCCCAATGTGCGGATGATCGTTATCCCTGCAACGCAGGAGATATACAGGCAGGCGATGAAGAAGGGCTTGCTGGAAATATTCATTGCAGCTGAGGCTGTAGTCTCAACACCTACCTGCGGTCCCTGCCTCGGCGGGCATATGGGAATCCTCGCGGAAGGGGAACGGGCTATTGCAACGACAAACAGGAATTTTGTAGGGAGAATGGGCCACCCCGGGAGTGAAGTCTATCTGTCGAATCCGGCAGTTGCCGCAGCTTCCGCTGTCCTTGGCAGGATTGGGACCCCGGAAGAGCTTGGGCTGTAAAAAACCAATGCAAATTGCATAATGCTCAATTTTGTCATTATCCGGCTTGACCGGATAATCCAGAACCTTTCTCTGGATTGCCCGATCAAGTCGGGCAATGACGATTTTTAAATATACTATATGCAACGTTCAGGTGAATTTCTCCTTATAGACTTTTGAATGATTAATTAATACCATGTCGCCAGAAGAAAAAATAAAAGAACTCGGCATTGAGCTTCCTGTGACACCAAAGCCCCTAGGTTCCTATATTCCCTGCACCCGGACAGGCAACCTCTTATTCCTCAGCGGAATTCTTCCTTTCAGAGACGGCCTGATCACAAGGACCGGAAGGGTCGGAGAAAATATTACCCTGAACGAGGCGAGAGACGATGCAAGGACCGCGGCAATCAACGCCCTTTCAGTACTCAAGGCATATGCGGGAAGTCTTGATAAACTTACCCGGTGCATCAAGATAACCGGATATGTTGCATCTTCACCCGGTTTTACAGAACAACCGAAGGTACTGAACGCCGCTTCAGACCTCCTCTTCGAAATCTTCGGCGAGGCAGGCAGGCATGTCCGCGCTGCAGTTGGAGTGAACGTACTTCCGCTGAATGCTTCGGTGGAAATCGAATTTATCTTTGAGGTTTCAGAGGAATAACAGCGGTTCTCTTCAGCGGTCTTTCTCTGGGATATCTATATCATCAATAATATCCAGAAATGCCTTCACCACAGCAGGGTCGAACTGGCTGCCGCTGCAGATTTTCAGCTCTGATATTGCATACTCTTTATTGCGCGCGGGTCGGTAAGGTCTATCCGAAGTCATGGAATCAAAGGAATCCGCGACACAGAGGATTCTCGCGAACAAAGGGATTTTCTCACCCTTCAACCCGTCAGGATATCCGGTGCCGTCCATATGCTCATGGTGGTGCCGGATAATAGGGAGTACGGCCTCCAGTTGTTTTATGGGATTCAGGATCGCCTCACCCTTAACCGGATGCAGGTTGATCAGATCATGTTCTTCCGGGGACAGCTTTTTCGGATTATCGAGGATAACATCGTAAGTACCTATCTTGCCGATGTCATGGAGGAGCGAAGCATTTCTGAGGATATTTATTTCTTCACCTTCAAACCCCATTGCAGTACCGATTGCAAGGGCATATTCGGTCACCCGTTCCGAGTGTCCTTTCGTCCAGGGACTTTTTGCGTCTATCGCGTTTACAAAAGAATGGATAAGACCGTCGTGCAGTTGGCGCAGTTCCCGATATGAAAAATCGAGTTCTTTGAGCATATTGAAGAACGCCTCTTTGCTTTCCGCGAGTTTTTTGTGTTTGTCCTTAAGCTCCGAAATGTCAACCACGGTGAGCACAAAAGCTTTGGTTATTCCCAAGGCATCGGGGATCGGCGTCAATGAGAGCATAAAATGGCTGTTCATAGCCTCTTCGAAGTACTCGAAAGGCCTGATGCTGATCCTGGACTGTGACCGGATCCCGTAATAGTGTTCTTCCAACTGTTCGCTCCTGATCAATTCAAAACATCTCCGTTCCTTTAATTCTTTATAAGAAAGCTCATAGAGTGAAGCAATATATTTGTTCGCTCTGATAATTGTGAATTCCAGATCAAGCAGCAGCACACCGCAGGGCATCGAATCGAAGGTGACTCTCCACTCCTCAAGGGCCTGCTCCAGCATGTTTCGATAGCTGATCCTTGCACTGATATCTCTCACAATAGTTCTTGTTTTCAGAAAGTTCCCCTGTTCATCATAAATGGCAGAGGCGCTGATCAGCACGGGAACCTGAGAACCATCCTTTCTCCTGAGCAGATACTGAATGTTCTCGATAGAACCCTCTTTCGTCAATTGTTTAAAAGTCTTCCGGAAGATTTGCGTTCCTTCTTCATCAAGGAGTTCAGTTAACTTTACTTTACCGACAATCTCATCCCTGGAATAGCCGAACATTCTGAGCCATGTATCGTTCACTTCGAGGATCGTTCCATCAGGACCGAGGGAATGATATCCGTCAGGCGCATTCTGATAAAAGTCCACGTATTTCCGTTCACTCTCCAGCAAAGCTTTTTCGAATCGACCATGCTCTGTAATATCTTCATAGACGACGACTATTTCTTTGTGTTCAAGTTTCTGGCCGATTACCGAAGCGCTGAGCCTGCAGAGCATTTCCCTGCCGTCCTTATGCCTGCAGGGGAAAGCTTTATTGTGCGTTCTCTGTTTTTCGAGGATTGAATAAAAATGCCTGCCGATTTCCTCATATTCTTCATCGCTCCTGTAGAATATCCTCGTAGTTTTGTTGAGCAATTCTTCGGGCTTCCATCCGAACACCGACTCAACTGCCTCGTTGGCAAATACTATCGTGCGTTCTCTCAATCCGACTACCGCATGCGGTATTGCAGCGAGCAGGGAAGATTCAAGCGCTTCCAGTTTCCTCAGGGACTCTTCTGCTTCCCTGCGCTCGGTAATATCCCGCAAAATACACTGAATATATACGGGGTCATCTTCTGAATAATGCGCATGGACACTTGCTTCCACCACTACCTTCCTTTTCTGTCTCGTGATGAGTTCGACCTGAAATATATCCAGGGGAATACCCGTTTTCAGGAGATCCAGAAAGTTGCTGCAATGGGCGTAGTTGTTAGGATGGATAATATCGGTCAGCAAGAGGTCCTGTATGTCCGGACGGTTATAACCGAGGGTGTTCAGCCAGGCGTTATTCACATAGAGGAACCTCCCGTCAGGAGTTATTGTCTGAATAAGATCATTCGTATTTTCGAGGAAATCCCTGTGGAAATCTTCGGGCAGATGTCCGGAAAAGCTGAATGTTTCTCCCGATACTTTGACAGGGTTCGGTTGCGAAACCTGCAGGCGCAATTCCTGCAGTTCCTGTACCAACTGTTTTTTTGTCTTGTTTATGTCATTCATTGTGCAAAGACAAGGAAGAATATTTTTGAATATTTATATTTTATATTTGTATTGTTGATAAATCCAGATTTTTATTCTTCATAGCGACAGTTCCTGAATAAATTGTTTGTAAATCAGCCTGTTGCTCATAACGCGCTTGTATTCAACCGGGCTCCATGATACAGTTTTACTAAGACGGCTATAAGTAAAGCTACATCGATGTC
>JAKLQR010000046.1 GCA_022013235.1 Thermodesulfovibrionales bacterium
AAAAGAAAAAAAGCACAAAAAATCATACAGGGGGTAAGTCTCTTCACCGACCATGATATTTATCTCTTTAAGGAAGGAAATCATTTCACCCTTCACAACAAGCTCGGTGCACACAGCATGACTGTTGAAGGCAAGCACGGAACGTTGTTCGCCGTCTGGGCTCCGAACGCAGAGAAAGTTTCCGTAATCGGAGATTTCAACGGTTGGGACAGGCAGTCACACCCGCTCGCAGCCCGCTGGGACGGATCAGGAATATGGGAAGGCTTCATCTCCGATATCGGGCATGGGACTATTTATAAATACCATATCACCTCGCAGCACAACAACTACGAGGTCGAAAAATGCGACCCCTTTGCCTTTCACTGTGAGACTCCTCCGAAAACCGCCTCGATTGTCTGGGACATGGAATACACATGGAATGACAGTGAATGGATGGTCTCGCGGCATTCACAGAATGCGCTGAATGCCCCGTGGTCGATATACGAAGTGCACCCCGGCTCCTGGAGGAGGGTCCCTGAAGAGGGGAACAGGTATCTCACTTACCGCGAACTCGCCCATTCCCTGGCCGATTATATAAAAGAGATGGGATTCACCCATATAGAGCTTATGCCGGTAATGGAACATCCTTTTTACGGTTCGTGGGGATATCAGATAACCGGTTTTTTCGCGCCTACGAGCAGGTACGGGACTCCGCAGGACTTCATGTATCTTGTGAACCACCTCCACCGGAACGGGATCAGTGTCGTGCTTGACTGGGTCCCCTCCCACTTCCCGGATGACGAACACGGACTCATCTATTTCGACGGAACACACCTTTACGAACATGAAGATCCGAAAAAAGGATTCCATACCGAATGGAAAAGCTATATTTTTAATTACGGCAGAAATGAGGTAAGAAACTTCCTCGTCAGCAGCGCCACCTTCTGGATCGAGAAATACCATATCGACGGGCTCAGGGTCGATGCAGTCGCTTCAATGCTTTATCTTGATTACGGGAGGAAGGAAGGCGAATGGATACCGAACGAATACGGGGGGAAAGAGAATATCGAGACCATCCATTTCCTCAAGAAGTTCAATGAGATGGTGTACGCAAGTTCCCTGGAAGACGTCCAGACCATTGCAGAGGAATCCACATCCTGGCCGATGGTTTCGAGACCTGCATATGTCGGAGGGCTCGGATTCGGCATGAAATGGAATATGGGCTGGATGCATGACACGCTCGACTATTTTTCGAACGACCCTGTGTTCAGAAAGTACCGCCACAATCAGCTTACCTTCAGCATTTGGTATGCATTTTCCGAAAATTTCGTCCTCCCGCTGTCCCATGACGAAGTGGTCCACGGGAAAGGGTCCCTCTTCGGCAAGATGTCGGGAGATGAATGGCAGAAATTTGCGAACCTGCGTCTTCTCTATGGATACATGTACGGACATCCCGGGAAGAAGCTCCTCTTTATGGGGGCGGAAATCGCCCAGTGGAAGGAATGGAACCATGAGGAAAGCCTTGAATGGCATACGCTTGAATATCCCTATCACCAGGGGGTGCAGAGATGGGTCAAAGACCTCAATCATCTCTATAAAACCGAACCGGCGCTCTATGAACTTGATTTCAGCAACAAAGGGTTTCAGTGGATCGACTTCCATAACTGGGAAGAGAGCATCATCAGTTTTATCAGAAAAGGAAACAGCCCCGACGCCCTGGTCCTTGTCATCTGCAATATGACCCCGCTTCCCAGATATAACTACCGGGTTGGTGTGCCCAGGGGCGGCTTCTGGAAAGAGGTTTTGAACAGTGATGCGCCGCTCTACAGCGGGAGCGGGCATGGAAACGCAGGAGGAATTGAGGCGTCGCCGGTGCCGGCTCACGGCAGATACCATTCGCTCTCACTTACCCTCCCGCCGCTGGGGGTCCTGTTCTTTAAACACGGAGGCCCTCAAGAGTGAAAATTGGAGCACACTATCATGACAAAGGACATTCTGAATTTACTGTATGGGCCCCTTTTCTGAATAAAGTCGAATTGAAGATTTTTCTGTCTGAAGAGAAAATACTTCCGATGGAAAAGGATACAAGAGGATACTGGCGCACAGCAGTGCCGGACATTTCGCCAGGCACACGGTATTGTTACCGGCTCGGACAGGGACGGGACAGACCTGATCCTGCTTCACAGTTTCAGCCTGAAGGAGTGCACGGACCTTCCCAGGTGCTGAACCACCATGCGTTTCATTGGGAAGACGCCGGCTGGAATGCCCCGGCTCTTTCTCAAATGGTAATGTATGAACTCCACGTCGGGACGTTTACTCCACAGGGGACCTTTCAGGCAATTGTCCGGAGGCTCCCTGCGCTCAGGGAACTCGGGATCAATGCGATTGAGCTCATGCCTGTTGCGCAATTTCCCGGTGAGAGAAACTGGGGATACGACGGAGTCTTTCCCTTTGCCGTACAGAACTCGTATGGGGGGCCTGAAGGGTTGAAAAGGCTTGTGAACGAATGTCACAACGCCGGTATCGCGGTGATACTTGATGTTGTCTACAATCACCTTGGACCTGAGGGCAATTATCTCCGGGATTTCGGTCCCTATTTTACCGACAAATATAAAACGCCGTGGGGCATGGCCCTTAATTTCGACGATGCATACAGCAATGAAGTGAGGAATTTCTTTATCGAAAACGCGCTTCACTGGTTCAGGGACTATCATATCGACGCCCTCCGTCTCGATGCAATCCACGGCATATCCGATATGAGCGCAGTTCCGTTTCTTCAGGAACTCGCCGGGAATGTCAAAGAATTCTGCGCCCGGAAGAAAAGGCGTGGATATCTCATCGCAGAAAGCGACCTGAACGATTCACGGGCCATCAGAAAGCAGAACAGGGGAGGCATCGGCCTTGATGCACAGTGGTGCGATGATTTCCATCATGCCCTGCATACCCTTCTTACCGGTGAACAGGACGGCTATTATATCGATTTCGGACGCATGGAGCATCTGGCCAAATCCATGAAGGAAGGGTTTGTATACTCCGGGGAGTATTCTCCCTACAGAAGAAGAAACCAGGGGAATTCCTCACAAGATCTGCCCGCAGACCGGTTTGTTCTCTTTTCCCAGAACCATGACCAGGTCGGCAACCGGGCTTTCGGAGAACGGCTGTCCGCTCTTGTTCCGTTTGAATCCCTCAAACTTGCAGCGGGTGTTGTGCTGCTTTCCCCCTCTGTCCCCCTGCTTTTCATGGGGGAGGAATACGGAGAGGACGCCCCGTTTCTCTATTTTGTCAGTCACAGCGATCGTGATCTGATAGAGGCGGTAAGAAAAGGGCGAAAGGAAGAGTTTCAGTCATTTGCATGGGAAGGAGAACCGCCCGATCCCCAGGCTGTCGAAACATTCCTGCAATCAAAATTACGCTGGGAAAACCGGCGCAAAGGCAATCATAATGTCTTATACAATTTCTATAAATATCTGCTTGCCCTGAGAAAAGAGATCGCTGCGTTTTCGAATCCCGACAGAAAAACCGTCGAGATACGCGAATCCGGGAAAAACAAACTACTCTTCATGCGGCGGTGGAAAGACAGAGACGAGATTTTCTGCAGCTTTAATTTCAGCAAGGAAGACAGAACAACCGAACTTCTACTCCCCGAAGGGACATGGACTAAACTCCTCGATTCTTCAGATAGAAGATGGAAAGGTACGGGCTCGCTTCTTCCCGGGAAGATCAAAGGGCGCCATAAGGCCGCCATCAGAGGAAGAAGCTTCGTTGCATACAGGAGGAAAATAATCAGGTAATGGAACGCTATATCTGTATTCACGGACATTTCTACCAACCGCCGAGGGAGAATCCCTGGCTCGAAGATATCGAGATACAGGATTCTGCATACCCTTATCACGACTGGAACGAGAGGATTGCCGCCGAATGTTACGCCCCGAATTCAGCATCAAGGAAGCTCAATGGTGAGGGAAAAATCCTTGATATCGTAAGCAATTACTCGATGATAAGCTTTAATTTCGGCCCTACTCTTCTTTCATGGATGGAGCACTACGCTCCGGAGACGTACCAGGCTATACTCGAAGCAGACAAACAGAGCATCGCCTGGCGTTCCGGACATGGCAATGCGCTTGCGCAGGTATATAACCACATCATCATGCCGCTTGCCAGCACCCGTGACAGGAGAACACAGATTCTCTGGGGCATCAGGGATTTCGAATACCGGTTCAGTCGTCCCCCCGAAGGCATGTGGCTTGCTGAAACAGCAGCGGACAACGAGACTCTGGACCTCCTCGCAGAATACGGGATAAAATTTACGATCCTTGCCCCGCGGCAGGCCTGGAGAGTACGGAAGATCGGGACCGGCAAGTGGAAAGACGTAAGCGGTTCCCGGATCGACCCCTCAAGGGCCTATCTCTGCCGATTACCGTCCGGCAGGACGATCAATATCTTTTTCTATGACGGGCCGATTTCCCAGACAGTGGCATTTGAACAACTCCTGAAAAAGGGAGAAGACTTCGCACACCGGCTCTTATCAGGATTTTCCGATCAGCGCACCTGGCCGCAGCTCGTGCATATCGGCACCGACGGCGAGACATACGGACATCACCAGAGGTTCGGAGACATGGCCCTGGCCTATGCCCTCAACCACATCGAGGGGAACGGCCTTGAGCGGATTACGAATTATGGTGAATACCTGGAGAAGCATCCGCCCACCCATGAAGTACAGATATTCGAGAATTCCTCATGGAGTTGTGTCCATGGCGTAGAACGGTGGAAGGACGACTGCGGATGTAATTCCGGCGGACATCCGGAATGGAACCAGGCATGGAGGAAGCCGCTCAGAGAAGCCCTCGACTGGCTGAGGGAGCGGTTGTCATTCATCTACGAAAATGCAGCCTCCGAATATCTCAGCGTTCCGTGGGAAGCGCGGGACAGGTACATCGGGGTTATTCTTGACCGCTCCAAAGAGAACGTGGAGAAATTTTTCCAGGCACATTCGGCAAAGCCGTTGTCGCACGATGAAAAAATCCTTGTCCTTAAGCTCCTCGAAATGCAGCGGCACGCTATGCTGATGTATACAAGCTGCGGCTGGTTCTTCGACGAACTCTCAGGGCTGGAGACAGTTCAGGTCCTTCAATACGCAGGACGGGCCATCCAGCTTGCAGAGGACATCTTCACCGACAGCCTTGAAGACGCGTTCAAGGCGAGGCTTGCCCAGGCAAAGAGCAACATTCCGGAGTATGAGAACGGCATGGTCATCTATGAAAAATTCGTCAAGCCTGCCATGATAGACCTGAAAAAGGTGGGCGCTCACTATGCAGTCAGCTCCCTCTTTGAAGACTATATTGATGAAACGGACATATACAGCTATGCAGTAACAAAAGAGGATTATACAAAGACACCCGCAGGCGGCGCCACAATCTCGATAGGGAGAGTAGCGATTTCATCCCGGATAACGTGGGAATCCGAACAAATCAGCTTCTGTGTGCTGCACTTCGGCGGCCATGCATTGAATGGAGGAGTCCGCACCTTTCTCGGCGCTGATGCCTATCAGTCAATGAAAAATGAAATCTTCTCGACATTCGAAAAAGGTGAGTTTGCAGATATTGTACGCCTCATGGACACTCACTTCGGGATGCATAATTATTCGCTCATCAACCTGTTCCGGGACCAGCAGCGCACCATCCTTAACCTGCTCATCGGGCAGACTATGGAGGATTTTGAGACTGCATACCACCAGATGTATGAGAACAACAGGATCCTTATGGGTTTTCTTCAGGGGATGGGGATACCGGTGAAGAGGTCGTTTCTCGCCGCTGCGGAATTCACGCTCAATGCCGAACTGAAACGGGCCTTTACCGAAGAAGTCCATTCCGCGGACAGGATACAGGGTATATTCAGCGACATGAAACGGTGGAACGTCCCGCTCGATACGGTTGAAATCGAGTTCGCAGTGCGGCGGGGTCTCGAACACCTGATAGAGAATTTTTCCCGGAATCATAAAGATACGGGATTGCTCCTCGAAATTCAGAAGAGGCTGGAACTGCTCAGGCTCTTGCCGATAGAAATCAATTACTGGCAGACGCAGAACATATACTATAGAATTGCAAAGACCACATATCGCGAAATCCTTGCCAGAGCAGGGACAG
>JAKLQR010000047.1 GCA_022013235.1 Thermodesulfovibrionales bacterium
CACATTCACTGGTGCCGACGAAATCGACACAGTCAACATGGTGTAAGAGCTCTGAAGCAAAGACGCCGGAACAGTCTTTTCCGCCAAAAATAGTCCGGACGCCGGGATATGCCTTTTTCACCATCGCGCAGAGCAGAAGGGAACTGCTCAACTGATAGTGGGAGCAGCTGAAACCCACGAGTTTTGCTCCCTGAAGATGCGGAGATATTTTCCCAAACGCATATTCGATAAAGGATCCGGCGATTTCCCTTAGTGTATTGAAATCGGTTAAGGTCAGGCCTATCGATTCGAGGCGCTCTTTGAAAAGATCCTCCGATTCCCTGTACCGGTCTTCAAACAGGAGAGAGGCAAAGAGATAGTCGAGCCCCATGTATTCGACGCCGAACTGCTCGGACTGCGCGAGAAACTGGTCCCAGGCATGAGGGTTTGTTCTTCTGATAAATGGCAGAAATTCGAGATGAAAATGGAAACTTCTAGCTTTTTTGCCCTTTTCAGTCAGCAGTGCCTGCATGATGCCGAGGTTGATGTTCGGCATGTTCGAGAACCACCGCGAGATGAATCTCGCGTAAGGCATTGAGATGAAGAGAAAGTCCATAAGACTTTATTATTGCCGAAAGGAGATGATTTTTCCAAGCCGGGAGTTTCATGGAAGCTGATTTATATGGTACGGCAGTTTTATAATGTATCTGTTATGAAAAACCAGAAAAGCAAAGCAGCTCACTCTAATCGGCCCCAAAGGCTCTCTTTCCCTTCCGATGAACCGCTCCACCCCTGGATGTCCTTGCTCATCGATGCCTATTGCCTGGTAGACAGAGGTGTTTCGGAAGCGATACAGGCAGAACTGAGGAAGGGCAGGAAACTGGCATGCGGCAAGGGGTGTTCCCACTGCTGCAAAACCCATCAGACAATCCCTGTCTATCCCCTGGAACTGGTCGGTATTTCCTGGTATGTGACGGAAAAAATATCAGGTCCCCTGCGTGCAATCATCAAGGACCACTTGAAAGAGTACAGGGAGAATGACCCATGCCCCTTTTTGATTGACGGCGCTTGCTCAGTGCATCCGGTGAGGCCGGCTGCGTGCAGACAGTTCAACGTTTTCGGAAGACCCTGTGCCGAGGGGGAAGACCCCTATTACACGAGAAGAGAAGATGTGCTCTCACCCCTGAAAAAATATATCGACCGCGCTTTTTTTATTATGCTCCCTTTTTATGGAGTTGAAGATGAGGCGCAGAGGCTGAAGATCATAGAGAGCGGAACCGTGCATCAGGTGGTAAAACTCATGCAGACCTGCAACTGGAAGAGCTTGGCCGAAAAGATGGATGAATATGACAAGAAGATTTCGGGCAACAATGCGATAAATCGGCCTTCCGGTCTTTAAGGTGTAATATGATCATGGAGGCGGTCATCTTAGGAAAATGCTGTCGGTCAAGGAATGTGTTATATCTCTATCGGGTCAACATCGACCCTCACCTTTACGTCCCTTGAATTCTTGAACGCTTCGAGGAAGAATTCCGCTGCCGCATGAAGTTTTTCCCGGACGCCGGATTTGAGAAGGAGCTTGTATTCATTCTTCCCCTGCCTGTTTCTTGAAAAATGCGGACCCAGGATCTCAACGTCATCGTCTTCGGCTGCTCTCGTATCCACGAGTTCGGACAGTGTTCCCGCGATATTTTTTTTCGTGACAACCCTGATCAGCATAAGCCTTGAAAAGGGAGGATAGAACAAATCCCTGCGCCTGATCAACTCTTCCTTCAGGAACGACTCGTGGTCATATGACTTCAGGCTTTTAAAGAGATAGTTTTCCGGCATTCTGGTCTGGATGAATATTCTACCCTTGGGCTCAATCTTGTCGATTACCGACATGATCTCCTGAAACGCTTTTTCAGCAGACCTGAAGTCGGGGATGCTGAGGAGGGTGTCGGTATTCAACACAGCGGCCATCGAGAATGTTTCCGCAGACCCCAGACGCTTTGTCATAAGTTTTGTGCCGATCAGTATCCGGCTCTCTTTCAGATGAATCGAGTCAATTAATCCTTGTATTTCTGATTTTTTCTTGGCCCTGTCACTGTCAAGCCTCAGGGTCTTTATCCCCGTGAGTTTCTCAATGTCCTCCTGAACCCTCTGTGTTCCGGCGCCGAGCAATTGCAGGTTGTATCCTTTGCATGCAGTGCAACGGTCGGGTATGCTTGTCTGCACCGAGCCGCAATAGTGGCATTTCAGCGACTTATCCTGTTTATGGAAAACAAGGGGTATCCTGCAGTCGGGACATTCCACATTGGTGTTGCAATCCGCACATTGCAGGAGGGAAGAATACCCTCTCCGGTTGACCACAAACATGATCTTCCCGTCGTTCCTGATATGTCTTGCGGAGGCATCGATTACTGTTTTCGACAGATAGGGCCTGATGAGTTTCTCATATCTCATGTTGAGCACACTGATTCCGGGTCGTTTCATTTCACCCTGCAGGGTGAGCAGGGTATATTTGCCGGTTTTACAGTTATAGAGAGACTCGATGGATGGACTGATTGACGAGAGGAGCACCGTCGCTTTCTCGATATAGCCTCTCATCACGGCGACGTCTCTTGCGTTATAGCATGGACTATTTTCCTGCTTGTATGAACTGCTGTGCTCTCCCAGCACCGCGATGAGAGAGATATCTTTTAACGGGACAAAGAGCGCTGTCCGGGTGCCGATCAGAATATCAATGCTGCCTGACAGGACCTTGTCCATTACTTCGGATTTCTGCCCACGGCTCAATTCGCCATGGAAGATGCATATCCTTTCCCCGAACTTTGTCTGGAGAAGCTGAGCAAGATTATCGAGAGCCGACAACTCGGGGACAAGAAGGATCACATTTTTAACCCACGGGAGGGTCTCCATCAGAAAAGAATATTCATGCGCAGTGGATGGGGCGTGAAGGAGAAAAGTTTTATAACCGCCTTTTTTCAATGAATTCCGGAGGACGGTAACCGTATCATCGTCAATATGAGCAACAGTGAATTTATGGTCTCCCTGTCCTTCCTTTTGCGATTGCGGTATGTCGGATTTCTTCTTTCTTTTCCTGACCTTTGTGAACGCTTCTTTCGGAAGTATGTTTTTCAGCACAAGACCCTGTTCAGCGAGATAATATTCGGACATCCAGACAAGAAGTTTTATCATATTCAGGGTCAGACCAGGACGGTCGCGGTGAACCTCGTGAATTTCCCGTATTCCCCCGGGAGGATTGCCTGAACTCTCTCCGATTACTATCCCTTTCGTCATTCTGTTTCTGAGTGGGGCACTGACGATCATTCCAGGCTCGATTATCTGTTTCAGGACCTCAGGACAACGGTAGGTGAGGGGGACAAGGTTCAGCGGGAAGATGATATCAACGAAATCCATATGAGATTCTATCACATTGTGATCCCGCCGGGCTTTGTGTCATAATTTATTAAGAATGATCATGCGTGTCCTTTGTCTTATTGCAGTCGCAGTATTCATTGTTTCCTGTGGGGGGAAAGAGGCTCTAAAACAGGAGAGGCCACCGCTTCCTTCAGAGGGTGCATATTACCTCTATATTCTTGGATACGAGGCGGAAAAGGAAGGGAAATGGGAGGAGGCTATAGAATCCTACAGGAGAGCCCTCGACCTTGACCCCGCATCTTCTTATCTGAAGACGCAGATCAGTGCCATGCTCCTCAGGATGGGAAAAATCTCCGAGGCGGTGACGATCGCAGAGGATGTTCTCGATGCTGACCCGAAGTATATCAATGCGCTTATGCTGCTCGGGGAACTCTATAATGCGCAGAAAAAGACCGATCAGGCTATCGAGACATACAAACGGGCACTCAGGATAG
>JAKLQR010000048.1 GCA_022013235.1 Thermodesulfovibrionales bacterium
AGAAGACCGGTTCATCGTCGAGGGCAGCAAGGTTTTCATCACTTCCAGGGAAAAATAAGGGCGGGAAACGCAGTGCACATCCTTGAAGCAAAAGGACTTTCAAAACATTACGGCAAGAGGCATGTTGTTCAGGGTCTCAGCCTCTCGGTAACGAACGGCGAGATTGTGGGGCTGCTCGGCCCAAACGGCGCAGGGAAAACGACCACCTTTTATATGATGGTAGGTCTTATAAAGCCCGACAGCGGGCATATCTTTATTGACGACGAGGACCTTACGAGAACGCCCATGTACCAGAGGGCTCTCAGGGGGATCAGTTACCTCCCCCAGGAACCTTCGATATTCAGGAAACTCTCGGTTGAAGACAATCTCAGGGCTGTGCTGGAAATAAGGGGCTTGGGGAAGGATGAGATTGCAAGCGAGGTCGAGCGGTTATTGAAGGAATTCAATCTCATGGAACTCGCGAACAAAGAGGGATACAAGCTTTCCGGAGGCGAACGGAGGAAGACGGAAATAGCGCGTGCGATTGCGGTAAAACCCACCTTCCTCCTGTTCGACGAACCGTTTGCAGGGATAGACCCTATCGCAATCATCGAACTGAAAAAGATGTTGAGATACCTCAAAAATAAAGGGATCGGGATCCTGATTACGGATCATAATGTCCGGGATACGCTTTCGATTACTGACAGAGCATATATCATAAGCAGCGGGGTAATCCTCCGGGAAGGCAGTCCGGATACCCTTGTCTCAGACCCGCAGGTCAGAGAAGTGTTCCTCGGAGAGGAGTTTAGTCTCTGATGGCACTCGAGAGCAGACTTGAACTCAGGCTGTCCCAGAAATTGATCCTGACACCGCAGCTGCAGCAGGCAATAAAACTGCTCCAGTTGCCCCATCTTGAGCTTTCCGAGTTTCTCAATCAGGAACTCATGGAAAACCCTTTCCTTGAGGAGACAGACGAAGAAGTTCCGCCGGAGGAACTCAGCGCCGAAGAGCGGGAAAATGCCGAAAGGGAAGTTGAGCATGAAGATGCAGAGGCTCCGATCGAGAAGCTTATGAATCTCACTGTGGATGAATACTTTGAAGAGAGAAGCTCTGACGGCCGGGACCTCGGATATTTTACCCCCGGGACTGTTACCCCGCCGTCATTTGAGCAGTTTCTCACCAGGGAACCCGACCTTGCCGATCATCTCCTGTGGCAACTGCGTCTTTCCCACATTCCTGATGAAATAAGGAAGGTGGGAGAAATAATCATTGGGAATATCGATGAGAACGGATATCTCGCTGCTTCTCCTGAAGAGATTATAAATGGGGCAGAGACTGATGAGGCGACTGCAGAAAAAGCCCTCAGGATGATACAGGGATTCGATCCGCCGGGAGTCGGCGCACGGAATATGCAGGAGTGCCTGCTTATCCAGGTATCCGTTTTGGGTCTTAACGGGACAATCATTGAGAAGATCATTCTCAATAACATAGAGGAACTCGAGAAAAAGAAATATACCGTCCTCGCACAGCACTACAATGTTCCTATCGGAGATATTATGGCTGCGATAAAGGCCATAGAAGGTCTTGAGCCGAAACCCGGCCGCAATTTTTCGAGCACAGCGCCGCATTATATCGTGCCGGATGTGTATCTCATCAAAACAGCAGAGGGGTATCAGATCATCCTCAACGATGAGGGAGTTCCGAAACTGAATGTGAGCAGCTTTTACCGGAAACTGATTCAGCAGGACAACGACTTCCCGAAAGAAGAAAAAAATTTTCTTGTTGAGAAATGGCGCTCCGCAGTCGGACTCCTGAAAAGTCTTGACCAGCGGAACCGGACGATCTACCGTGTAACCGAGACGCTCCTTGACCTCCAGCGGCAGTTCTTCGACCATGGCGTCGAATATCTGAAGCCCCTGACGCTCAGGGACGTTGCTTCAATACTGAACCTGCACGAGAGCACGGTGAGCAGGGTTACCTCGAATAAATACCTCGCATGCGAGCATGGAATCCTCGGCTTCCGATTTCTCTTCAGCAGCGCCCTCAGCAGCGACATGGGGAATATTTCCTCCACGTCGGTCAAGAATATGATCAGAAAGATTGCAACTGAAGAAGATACGCAGAAACCTTTCAGCGACCAGAAGATTGCCGAGATGCTGCAACAGCAGGGGATCGAAATTGCGAGGAGGACTGTGGCAAAATACAGAGAAGAACTGGGCATCCCGTCACAAACGCAGAGAAGGAAACTGACCAAATAAAAGGAGGATTTCATGAATATCATTATTACCGGAAGACACCTCGAAGTTACTGATGCTTTGAAAACCTATGTGGAAAAGAAGATAAAAAGATTTGACCGGTATATTACGAATATTTCCGAAGCGAATGTCACTCTTACGGTCGAGAAATACCGGCATAAAGCCGAAGTTCTCCTGAAGGTAAACGGAGTGTTAATACAGGCTGAGGCAATTACCGGCGATGTGTATTCGTCTATAGACGAAGTCGCGGAAAAACTCGATCGGCAGACAAAGAAATACAAGGAAAAGCTGGTTTCACACAGAAAAGCCGAAGGGAAGGCAGGGACAGAGGTTCAGGAAACTGCATTGCCTCCCGAGGTCGGTACGATTATTAAGAACAAACGGTTCGAACTCAAACCGATGAGTCCTGACGAGGCTTCGATGCAGATGGAACTTCTTGACAAGGATTTTTTCGTGTTCACAAACGACAGCAGTGGTGAAATCAATGTAATCTATCGGAGAAGAGACGGGAATTTCGGTCTCATCGAGCCGGTAAGATAGAGAGCGGGTTGAAACCGATCATCGTTATACTGACCGGCCTTTCAGGTTCCGGCAAGACAGTGGCGCTGCGTTCTCTTGAGGACTGCGGTTATTATTGTGTAGACAATCTGCCGGTTGCCCTCATCGAATCTTTCGTCACTACCATCACCCGCCAGAAAGATATTGAAAAGATCGCCATCGGTATCGATATACGGGAAAAGTCTTTCCTGGACGAAATCAGCGGCGTCCTCAAGATCCTTAGGAAGCAGAGTCAGACAGAGGTGCTGTTTCTTGATGCCGATGAAGATGTCCTGGTGAGAAGATTCAAGGAAACACGCCGCCCCCACCCTCTCGGGGGAAACGTAGAGGAGGCGATCGCAATGGAGAGAGAAAGACTCTCCGTCCTCAGAGATTCGGCTGACCGGATCATTGATACTTCCTCGTATACTCCCCATCAGCTGAGACAGCTTGTAACATCGCTCTATGCTGTGAAAACCGGGGAGAAAGCACTGACCATTGCGCTGATTTCGTTTGGTTTCAAGTTCGGCGCTCCGCAGAATATTGACCTGCTCTTTGATGCGAGGTTTCTTCCCAATCCAAACTTTGTCCCTGAACTCAAAGCCCTGAGAGGGACTGACAAAAAGGTGGCAGAGTATGTTTTCCGGAGAAGGGTAGCGAAGACATATGTGAACAAGATACAAGACCTGCTGGATTTCCTAATCCCTCACTATATCAGGGAGGGAAGACCTTATCTGACCATCGGCATAGGGTGTACAGGCGGAAATCACCGGTCCCCGGCGATTGTTGAAAGGCTCAGGGCATATTTTAAGAAATATCCGGCAGAGCTGAGCATAGTCCACAGGGATATTGCCTGAATTGATCGCAAGCTGTTAGTATATAAATCTGTCCGGGAGAGGTGGCCGAGCCGGTCGAAGGCAGCCGCCTGCTAAGCGGTTGTGGGGGTAACACTCCACCCAGGGTTCGAATCCCTGCCTCTCCGCCATTATTTAGAGTGAAAAAATTAAAAGTTGAGAGTTATTAACAGTCTCATAATAGTAAATACATAAATGATCCCCCTCACCCTTGCCCTCTCCCTCCGGGGGAGAGGGGATTATAGTTGGTTCCTCCCCCTTGAGGGGGGAGGGTTGGGAGAGGGTGAAATATGAATACTATTTTGAGACCGTTAATAAGAGTGAAAAGTCAAAACCTAAAGAAGGAGATAATCATGAAGAAAGGTTTGTTGTTCACCATATGTCTTTTATTGCTTTTTTCATTGCAAGCGTGTAAGAAGAAGGAAGAGCAGCCACCGGTTCCCCAGACTCCGGGGCAGCTTATGCCGGGGCAGATGCCTACTGGTCCGGTATCTCCGGGACAAATGCCTCCCGGCTCTACGACTCCTGGGCCGATGCCGTCAGGGCAAGCGCCTCCGGGAATGATGCCGCCGGGTGGATCGCAACAGATGGTAAAGCCGGGCACGATGCCGATGGGGAAAACTCAGGTCATCATCCCTGCTTCCGTGAAGGGAAAGTGGGAAGCTGCGAAGATAGTGTTTGAGGACAAGGTCTTAAAGACGAAGCAGGAATACACGGTGAAGCTGAACAGTGATTTTGCAGTTCCGAATTCGGCGCTGAAAATCCATATCGGCGATTTTCTCCCGGATTTCAAAATGGACGGACTTACGCTCACCTCGTCATCGACCCAGCCGAAAAATCCTGCTCTCAGCATAAGGGTTTTTGAGAACGGCAAGCAGATATTCCCTGCTCCGGGAAGACAGTGGGGGTGGTTGTTTTCCAAGGTGCCGTCAATACATCCGTTCGAACATCCGAAATATGGCATTACCTTAAAAGAAGGCATTAAGAAAGGATAAATAAGAGTCAAGATTGCGCCCATAGCTCAGCTGGATAGAGCGACGGACTACGAATCCGCAGGTCGGGGGTTCAAATCCTCCTGGGCGCGCCATTATGAACTGTATAATAAACCTCGACAAGCCTGAAAACATATCCTCACAGCAGGCGGTCACAAAGGTAAAAAAACTCCTTATTGTGAAGAAAGCCGGCCACGCCGGGACGCTTGATCCGATTGCAACCGGGGTACTTCTTGTCTGCCTGAACAAGGCGACCAAAATAGCACGATTCCTGTCCGATCTCGATAAGGAATATATATTCCGCATGAAACTTGGCGAAAAAACCGACACCTATGATTCAACCGGGACCGTTCTTGCAAGAAAGGACTACCATTTCATTCAGGAGTCAGACGTTCGCCATGCTCTTGAAAACTTCACCGGCAGGGTAAAACAGGTGCCGCCTATTTTTTCCGCAATTAAGGTCGGAGGACAACGCCTCTATAACCTCGCCCGAAAGGGAATAACAGATATTCAAATCCCGGAGAGAATTGTCTCTATTCATGCACTGGAACTCATCCGGTTTGATCCTCCCTTCATGGACTTGCGGGTTGTATGCTCGAAGGGAACATATGTGAGAAGTCTATGCGATGATCTTGGCGCCGTTCTTGGCGTCGGCGCCCACATGACTTCTTTGCAGAGGACCGCCATCGGAAAGTTCCGGATCGAAGAAGCAGCAACATTCAGCGAATTGGAACAGGGAAGCAACCTGTGCTATCCGATGGACTTCGCACTGTCCCACCTGCCGGGTATTATCCTCAGCGATGAAGAATTCGGGAAGGTAGGGAGAGGCCTTCCAATCAAAGCCCACCAGGATTTTTCAGCTTATCAATATATCAGATTAAAAAGCCCCGAAAATGTTTTTTTCGGTATCGGGAAAATTGAACAAGACGAGATAAGAATAGAAAGATTGTTAAACTAATTTCTCAGTGTTAGATTGAAATTGTCTGATATTAAATAAAAAAAGCTTGACAAGATGTTTTTTTTTTGTTATTCATATGACATGTTTCTTGGTGGAAAAAGCACCATAGGGTTGGATATCGGCTCAGGGTATCTGAAGATTGTTCAGCTCAAGGATACAACAGGCGGATATGAGCTTGAACTTTTCGATATCCTCCCGCTGCCCCCGGAACTTATCGTAGACGGCTCGGTAATAGACTCCTTGAGGCTTGTTGATTCGCTCAAGGAAATCACCCGAAAGGCAAAGATAAAAACAAAGGATGTTGTTATCAGCATGGCCGGTCATTCTTCGGTCATCATCAAACGGGTTTCTCTCCCGGATATGTCCGAGGAAGAACTCGCAGAGTCCATAAAATTCGAAGCCGAGCAATACATACCATTTGATATCGAAGATGTAAACCTCGACTTCCAGATCCTCGGACCAAAGGAAGAACCCGGTCAGATGGACGTTATCCTGGTTGCGGTAAAAAAAGATATCATTAACGAGTATCTCACTGTGGTAAAAGACGCAGGCTTTAACTGCATCATTGTAGACGTTAACCCATTTGCTCTTGAAAATATCTATGAAGTGAATTACGAAATCGAACCCGGAAAGAATGTCGCGCTCGTCAACATCGGCGCGAGCACAATTAATATGAATATTCTCAAGGGCGGAGTTTCAGTGTTTACAAGAGACAGCGCAGTCGGCAGCAATCTCCACACCGAAGTCCTTCAGAGGGAATTTAACCTTACGTACGAAGTAGCGGAAAGGCTGAAACGGGGCGAACCTGTTGAGAACGTGTCCCCTCAGGATGCGCATTCTGTAATGGAACTTGCTTCTGAAGAGATAATCGGTGAAGTGAACCGTTCCCTGGAATACTTCCATGAGGAGATCAACGAAGTGATACTGAGCGGAGGCTGCGGTCTCATCAAGGATTTCCCCAGGCTTCTCGCGGAAAAGGTAGGGGTGGAGACAAAGGTCATACAGACGTTCAAAAATATCAAGATACCGAAAAAATTTGATGTTACCTATATTGAAGAAATGGCGCCCATAGCAGCAGTTGCGGCTGGGTTGGCGCTCAGGAGACCAGGCGACAGATGATAAAAGTAAACCTTCTGCCGGTTAAAAGGAAAAAGAAAGCGAAACCACTGCCGACCTTTCTGCTTTCCACAATTCTGGCTACAGTCGCAGCAGCGCTCATTATGGCATATCTCACTTTCTTTTTTGCTTCACGCCTGAACGCACGGAAATCTGATTTTGCAAACAATGAGAGGAAAATCGAGGAACTCAAACAGCAGATAAAGGCAGTTGAGGACTTCGAGCAACGTAATAAAAACTTTAAACAAAGGAATGACGTCATAGAACAATTGAGCAAAAACAGGAGCGTGCCGGTAAAAGTGCTGGACGAAATCAATCTCTTAATTCCCAACGGCATCTGGTTGAAAGACATGAAAATGTCAGGAACCGGCAGCATCGATATCGAGGGACTCGGGTTCACCAACACGGACATTGTTGCTTATGTGGACAACTTGAAAAAATCACCGCTGTTTACCGAAGTGTATCTCAAGGAATCGAAAAGCATCGAAATAGAAAAAATTCCTCTGTATGCGTTTAAATTGAGCTTTAAAATAAAAGGATGAGATGGCACTGAAATTAAACATTAATATGAAGAATCTTCCCCTCCCGGTCAAGATTCTTATTACAATAGCCCCCGCTATTCTTATTGTTGCGGTTGTCCTTTTTTTGTTTGTCCTGCCGAAAAATAAAGAAATCAAAGCCCTTGAAAAGAAAATCGCCGTTCAGGAAAATCAGATCGCCGTAGACCAGGTAAAAGTGGCGAAATTACCTGAACTCACATTGGAAAATGAACGGCTGGGAAAAAGGCTCGAAGAATTAAAACAGCAGTTGCCTGAGGAAAAGGAAGTATCAACTCTGCTGAAACAGGTCTCTGACCTTTGTATTAGTTCAGGGCAGAAAGTGCAATTATGGCAGCCGGCGCAGAAAAAGACCCATTCGAGCGGAATTGTGTACGAAATCCCGGTCAAGGTTGAGCTTTCAGGCAGTTATCACAATTTGGGGTATTTCTTCGGAAGCATCACGAAACTCAACCGGATAGTCAATATTTCTGATATCAGACTCTCAGACCCGAAGCCGGACAAAGGCGTGGCTGTCATGAAAATGGCATTCACTGCGACGACCTTTTCGTCAGTGCCGGAGGAAGAGATCCAGAAAGACAAAGCAGTTCCTAAGGGCGGGAAACAATGAAAAGCATTCTTATAGGCATCGTTGTTTCAATGTTTGTATTGTTCGCCGGCTGCGGAAAAGAGCAGCCTCCACCCAAAAAACCTGCTGCGGAAAAGATGGCTCAACCAGCTGCAAAAACAGAAGAGAAGGCCGCCACCGAGACTGGAAAATCCCCGCAGGAAGAAGTTGCCTATGATGCGAGGGGCAGACGAGATCCGTTCCTTCCCCTTATACAAGTGTCAAAAGAAAAACCAAAGAAGAAGGCGGGGGCTAGTCCGATAGAAAGCTATAGTATTGACGAACTCAGTCTTCTGGCGATTGCATGGGACAAAGAGAAATACTACGCACTGGTAATGCTTCCAGACAAGAAGACATATACAATCACCGAAGGGATGACCCTTGGACTCCAGGGAGGGAAGGTAGAAAAGATCACAAATAATACCGTTCTTATCAGAGAATATATTAATGATTACAAGGGTGAGATAAAGCCAAGGGATTCGATTTTGAAACTCCACAAGGGGGAAGAATAATGAATCAGAACTTAACACTTAATAAACAAATATTGAGGGATAAAAAGCATGACGGAGCACCATTCATCTCTTATGCCCTTTCTCTATTTCTTGTCTGCTCATTTATTGCTGTTGTTGCCGGTTGTGCCGGGACAAAAAGCAAGGACAAAGAAGCGATGCAGATACAGGAACCTACGGTTATAACCGGCATCAGCGTAC
>JAKLQR010000049.1 GCA_022013235.1 Thermodesulfovibrionales bacterium
CCATGCTAACATATCGAAATTCTTTTCTTATTTTCTACGGAAAAATTATCTAATGGCGAAAATTATTCCTTTCAGGGGAACTCTCTATAACACGTCCAGGGTTGCTATGGAGGACGTTCTTGCCCCTCCATACGACGTGATCACCTCGGAATACCGGGAAGCATTATATATGCAAAGTCCTCATAACGTGGTGAGGATAGATTTCGGCAAGAAGCTCCCTTCCGATACAGAAACCGAGAACAGATATACAAGGGCACGGAAATGTCTGGATGAATGGGTACGGGAAGGCGTCTTCATGAGAAGTGAAAAGCCTTCATTCTATGCTTATGAGATGGAGTACATGGTTGAGAAAAGAAAGAAACGTCTCCTCGGATTCCTCGCGCTCGTAAAACTCGAAGAACTTGGGAAAGGAAGCGTCTATCCTCACGAATGCACCTATTCGAAACCAAAACAGGACAGATTAAACCTCATGAGGGCATGCGAAGGGAACATAAGTCCGATTTTCTCGCTGTACAGAAGTTCCGGAGGGGATATAGCCAGTGTTCTCTCAAAAACATCAACTGGCAAACCATATATAGAGGCTACCGACATTGCGGGCGATATACACCGGCTCTGGCAGATCGATAACCAGGACGAGATAAAGAGCATCCAGCGCGAATTTGAAGACAAGGCCGTCTTCATCGCTGACGGACATCACCGGTATGAAACCGCCTTCGACTTCTATACGGAAATGGCATCAAAGGAGAGCGCATCACCCGGCAGGCCCTTTGATCACGTTCTGATGTTCCTTGCCAATATAATGGATGAGGGGATAACCATCCTCCCAACGCACAGACTGCTGAAAGAAGTCCCGGAAGACATACAGGGGATACTTGCTCAATATTTCGAGATAGAACCGGTCAACAACAGATTCGAGGTTGTGGACATTCTGTCGGGCAAACAGGGTGTTTTTGGGTTTTTTCAGCGAGGAAGCGATACCTGGCATCTGCTTACCTATAAAGGGGGAGACTTATCCGAAATCCATGCGGATTTGCGAGGGGTAGATGTGATGATCGTGCATGAGCTGGTTCTCAAAAAAATCCTTCATACCACTGATATCGGATATGAGATGAATGTCGGCATAGCTCTTGAGAAGGTGAGAAACGGAGATTTCGATGCAGTATTCTTTCTGAACCCGACAAGAGTTGAAGACGTCGAAAAATCCGCCCTCTCTTCGGTGAGAATGCCCCCGAAATCCACGTATTTTTATCCAAAACTTCTCACCGGCCTTGTCATAAATAAGTGGTAATCTCCCGCCTGTTTTCTTTCCTTTTCATGTATAATCTATTAAAAATAAGGAGGTTTCTATGGCATTACGTGTCGCGATAAACGGCTTCGGACGGATCGGCAGGAATTTCCTCAGGACGAGTTGGGGATACAAGGAATTCGAGATTGCCGCCCTCAATGATCTTACCGATGCAAAAACCCTCGCACATATCCTTAAATATGATTCCGTGCATGGCATTTTCGGCGCCGAAGTAACATCAGGGAATGGAAGCATAACCGTCGACGGGAAAGAGATCAAAGTCTTCGCGGTAACAGAGCCGGAAAAACTTCCGTGGAAAGATATGGGGATAGATGTGGTAATCGAATCTACCGGAAGGTTTGTGGACAGGCCCTCCGCTGCGAAACATCTGGACGCGGGAGCAAAGTGGGTGATTATTTCGGCTCCTGCGAAAGAGCCTGATGCCACAATTTGCATGGGTGTGAATGAGGAAATCTTGGACCCGGTGAAACATAAGATTATCTCGAACGCTTCATGCACCACAAACTGTCTTGCCCCGGTTGCAAAGGTCCTGCATAATGATTTCGGAATCGTGCGCGGATTGATGACGACCATTCATTCATATACCAACGACCAGCGGATTCTCGACCTTCCCCATAAAGACCTCAGAAGGGCGCGTGCGGCTGCCCTGAACATGATCCCGACCACCACCGGCGCTGCAAAAGCAGTGGGCATCGTACTCCCTGAGCTGAAAGGTAAACTGAACGGCATGTCCATCCGTGTACCGACGCCCAATGTTTCTATCGTAGACCTTATTACAGAACTCTCACGGGATGTCACCGCCGAAGAGATCAATGCAGCGTTGAAAAGAACTGCGGAGGGCCCCATGAAGGGCATCCTCCTCTATTCGGAAGAACCGCTTGTTTCAAGCGATTTGAACGGCAATCCCCATTCGTCCATTGTCGACGGGGCGCTCACCATGGTCATGGAGGGCAAAATGGCAAAGGTCCTTGCCTGGTACGATAATGAGTGGGGATACAGCTCGCGTATGAGGGACCTCATCCTCTATATTGCCAAGAGGATCTGACCATGAAAAAAAGGAGCGCCGTAACCCCTGCGCCAAAGAATACTTTTTTTCATAAACTCTCCGTAGAGGATATTAATATCAAGGGCAAACGGGTCTTTGTCAGGGCTGACTTCAATGTGCCGCTCGACGAGAACCTGATGATTACCGATGATACAAGGATCCGCTCCACACTCCCGACGATCAATTATGCCATTGATGAAGGGGCGAAAGTTATTCTTTCCTCTCATCTCGGGAGACCGCAAGGCAAGGTCGATCCCAAATTCAGTCTCGCGCCGGTAGCGAAGAGACTGAAGAGACTGCTCAACAAGGACGTGCTGTTCGCTCCGGACTCCATAGGAAAGCAGGTGGAAGGCATTATTGCAAAGATGAACGGCGGCGATGTCCTTCTGCTCGAAAACCTCAGGTTTCATCCCGGGGAAGAGAGCAACGACGATATGTTTGCGCGCGCCCTGGCTAAACTCGCCGATGTGTATGTGAATGATGCATTTGGCACCGCACACAGGTCGCATGCATCGACAGTCGGCATGACCAAATATCTTACTGCAGCAGCAGGCTTCCTCATGAAAAAAGAGATAGAGTACCTCAAGGGCGCGATCGAGAATCCCGTGAAACCTTTTGTTGCGATCCTCGGCGGGGCAAAGGTATCCGGGAAAATCGGGGTACTTGAACATCTCGTCGGCAAAGTCAACAAAGTCATAGTCGGGGGGGGCATGGCCTTCAC
The DNA here is from genome assembly GCA_022013235.1 of Thermodesulfovibrionales bacterium. GTDB lineage: Bacteria > Nitrospirota > Thermodesulfovibrionia > Thermodesulfovibrionales > SM23-35 > JAKLQR01. The sequence goes on from JAKLQR010000049.1 coordinate 3,073, forward strand.
TTTCATAAAAGCCATGGGTTACGAGATCGGTGATTCCCTTGTTGAAGACGAGATGCTCGAAACAGCGCAGAGGGTCAGAAAGACCCTGAAAGAAAACGGGGTGAAATTCTATCTTCCCGTGGATTGTATCATTGCACAGGATACGGATTCAGGTTCTGTAATCAAGATAGTGCCGACGCTCGAAATCCCGAAGGGATGGAAGGCGCTCGATATCGGTCCGGCTTCAGTAAAGCTCTTTTCGATCGCTCTTCAGGACGCCAAGACCATCCTCTGGAACGGACCGATGGGCCTGTTCGAAAAAGACGCCTTTTCACGGGGCACATTCGAAATTGCCCATGCCGTCGCAGAAGCCTATGCGCTCACAATCGTCGGCGGTGGCGACACCGACCTTGCGGTACACCGCGCCGGCGTCTCAGACGCAATATCCTTCATATCAACAGGCGGAGGAGCTTCATTGCAACTCCTCGAAGGGAAAGAACTTCCGGGTATCGCTGCCCTCACGGACCGCGAAGATGCATAAATTCTGTCGGCAGCCTTAGCGGGCTATCGTCTCGTACAGTTCGCTGTCAGAATCAGATGCCTGCGAAACTTTATGCGGCAGTTTCTTGTTCTCATGGGAAAGGATGCCGCGTTTCATTTCAACAATCGAAGGGTTTTTACTCTCAAATTGTTGAATAAGATATGATGCTGCCACTTCCGGCTTTATCGTATCACCGCAGGTGAAGATATCAACCGCAGCATAATCATACTCAGGCCATGTGTGAATCGTCAGATGTGACTCTGCGATCACTACGACTCCGCTAATGCCAAAGGGATTAAATTCATGGAAGGAGATGTCTACTATGGTCGCCTTGGCCTCTTGTGCTGCCGAGACCAATGCATTTCTTACTTTTTCGAGGCTTTTGAGGCTTTCATGATTGCAGTCTCTCAGTTCAACTAAGAGATGGGTACCTAAAGCATACAATTCTCTACCCCCCTTCTCAACTACCAAATTTTACTTATTAGAATTTTTAAGATACAGAAAATTGAGCGGGGATGTCAAGAAAAAATTATACGAAATTTGATGTAACTCGGGCATGAAGATTGCTCATGTAGAATCGTTGGTCAATAACGGACCTGGAAAATGTCTCGGATTCAAAACGCCAATTGAAGTCGCTGCATCAATTGTTGCACTTCAAGATTAAATACGAATTTTTTAAAAGTTCCTGTTGTTATTGCAATCAATAGCAAACGTATCACCATTTACCCTTGTGCCGACAATACCCTCAGCAACGGCGACAAAACACGGAGTGCCGGCAGGTAATGCTGCCCCCCAGACAGGCGGATTGGCTACAGGAGTATTTAATTGATTGTCCAGGATTGTTCTGTAACTGAAACTCGTTCCTTCTCCAGGACGAAAACCAGGAAGAACACCCTGAATTAAACCAAGATTTGAATCACGTATAGCAGCGGTACTGCCTGCAACACCAAGACTTATAGTATATGCCCCGTTCTCTGCAAAAAACTGTTCTTCCAGAAGCCTCAAACTCTGCAAGTTGCTGTAAGCCTCTGACCGGTCAGCGCTTTTCTGCTGACCGACATAGGCAGGTATTGCGATCACGGCAAGGATGCCGATAATTGCAATTACTATCAAAAGTTCAATAAGCGTAAACCCTTTTTTATTAGCCATACAAACCTCCCAAGAATTGGAACACAAATCGAACAGTATCTCCCTCTTAGTCACTAGATACTGTTTTAGAATAAATAATATTCCCTGCGCCAGCAGTTCCCACTGTAGTCCCTGAAATGTCTCTTGCGACAATATATACTGACTGGATTGTGGAATCCTCAGCAGGGGTATAGCATAGGGTTATCTGACCGGCCTGGGATGCAGCCTCGCATGCAGCCAGGTCTGCTACAACATTACCATTAACCCAAAGTTGCGTGCCCCATCGTGATTGTTCCGCTGCGTGTCGTGTATTGGCGAGCCATGATGTAACTAAGCCAGCAGTAGCCAGGGCAAAATTAGTCTCAGCGGGCTCGACTGAACCGTTTCCATTAAAATCAACCTCGTAAAGAAGACCTGGCCCTGAATTTAATCCTCCCTTTCTGGCAGAATTCATCCATGCCTGGAGTTCAGGCAAATTTGCCTCGGCAGCCCTTATTGTTGCCCCCTTTCTCCCTCTTTCCTGCATCCCAAGATAGCCGGGGACTGCTATAGCAGCGAGGATACCAATGATCGCCACTACGATCAGGAGTTCGATGAGGGTAAATCCTTTATCTTTATCCATCGATATTATTTAGATAATAAAAAGAGGAGGGGTTACCTCCTCTTTTTATTGACGTTCATAAAAGGTTAATCCGCACTAACCGTCTTTGATAAGAGTATATTCCCTGCGCCAGGAGTTCCCACTGCAGCTGCTCCTGAAATATCTCTTGCGACAATATATACTGACTGGATTGTGGAATCCTCAGCAGGGGTATAGCATAGGGTTATCTGACCGGCTCCGGCCGCAGCCTCACATAAAGCTGGGGTTAACGTAACTCCGCCATTAAGCCAAAGCACAACTCCGCCCCATGGTGATTGTTCTGCTGCGTGTCCTGTATGGGCGAGCCATTGTGTAACTAAGCCAGCAGTAGACAGGGCAAAATTAGTCTCAGCGGCCGTGACTGTACCGTCTCCATCAAAATCAACCTCGTAAAGAGCACCTGCCCCTGTAGCTAATGATCCCTTCTTGTCTGAATTCATCCATGCCTGAATTTCGGGTATATTTGCCTCGGCAACCCTTGTTGCCGCACCCTTTCTCCCTCTTTCCTGCATCCCAAGATAGCCCGGGATTGCGATTGCTGCGAGAATACCAATAATTGCAACGACGATGAGCAGCTCGATCAGGGTAAAGCCTCTTTCATCCCTTTTCTTCATCTGATACATTGTCTTAAACATTGTGTCCCCCTTTTTGAGTTTTGTTGTTTCTCAATCACAAAATGTGACCATTGCTCCATTGCCCTTTAAACTTACTGCCTGTGTATGGTGTTCTACATCACCTCCTTCGAAAATTTTCTGATGCAAATATGCAAATAAGACAAGCAATTGTCATGCCATAAAGCAGGAAACCGGAAGTCAATACGGCACGGAGGGAAATTAACTAATAAAATAAGGTAGTTACAAAGACACCTCTGCATGCAAAAGATAGGGCTTGTCACTCTATGGGGTCTCTTTTTGGTCAAGAAATTGTGACAATATTTGTCAAGGGGAAGACACTTTATGATCGTTATTCCCAGCTATTGATATCCTTGCTTTCTCCTTCACCTCCCGGTGAACCATCAGATCCATATGAATAGAGGTCATAGTCTCCGTGGTTGCCCGGTGATTCATAGTGATACGGCCTGCTCCACGGATCGTTCGGTACCGCTTTCTTCAAATATGGTCCGTCCCACATGTTCACGCCGGGATCTGTGAGAAGGGCGTCCAAGCCTTCGCCTGTTGTTGGATACCTGCCGGTGTCGAGCCTGAATGTATCCAACGCCTGGCCGAGAAGCTCTATCTGGGTCTTGACAGCAGACTGCTTCCCTTTGCCTATCTTACCGAAAAATTTAGGCGCCACAAGAGCAGCCAGCATCCCGAGAATTACCATAACAACAATCAGTTCAACAAGCGTGAACCCCTGTTTATTCGTGATATGCCTGCGGTTTGTTATATTCATCCATGCCTCCTGATTAACATTGTTATTTTGTTTTTGTTTATAAAGATTTATTTTGTCATTGTCCGGCTTGACCGGACAATCCAGTCCCGAAAGCTTTCGGGATGAAAACACTCGATTCCCCGATCAAGTCGTGGAATGACGAACTATTTGACCTGCAATATATGCACATACTCTA